>NZ_CP040781.1:1800000-1986507 GCF_013463155.1 Staphylococcus sp. 17KM0847 | reverse complement strand
GTTTAAATTACGCACAAAAATTTATAGAGAAATGTGTAAACAAAATATAGAATGCATAAGGGTTCTAACCACTTATCCACACAATTATACTTTTTAACATAAGGGACTGTCAAATGCTTGTAAATATGTGTTAAACCACTTTAATAACATGTGGATTAATAAAAATATCTATAGGTTAATCCCCAATAATTGTTTATAATTTACGCGCACATCCCCAAAGTTATACACAGCTCCAATAACTTCTATATAAAGTTAGGAACTAAGGAGAATTCTTTTGAGCAGTTAAAATGTTTAAATCAGTTCAGATATTAAAGATAAAAACATACTTGATTTACAGAAATGATTTTGTTATATTGTAGTAGTTGCTTGAAATGTAGACATTTCATCTGAAAGAAGTTCAATTTTTAATGCAGAAAATGAAAATAACTTATCTATGAATGATGTAATTAGATAATGGGATAAATTGAGACGGAGGTGTTTTGCATGGTAAAACGTACTTATCAACCAAATAAACGTAAACATAGTAAAGTTCATGGTTTTAGAAAACGTATGAGCACAAAAAATGGTCGTAAAGTTTTAGCGCGTCGTCGTCGTAAAGGCCGCAAAGTTTTATCAGCATAAGATCACTGACTTATTCAGTGGTCTTTTTTTTGCAAAAGTGTATGTGTTTATAAAACATAATATGAGAGACTGACAAGTATACAGTAAGTAATGAAATAATAGAGTGCTGGATTGAAGCATAGATAACAAGGAAGATCTTTTTCATAGTGCTGCTTCAAAGGATTAACGGTAGTAAGTAACAGAATGAGGAAGACGAGTGATATTTGATGGAAAAAGCATACCGTATAAAAAAGAATGCCGATTTTCAAATGATTTATAAATGTAGTAAATCAGTCGCGAATCGTCAATTTGTCGTTTATAAGTATGAAAATAAAAAACAACTACATTTTAGATTAGGTATTAGTGTATCTAAAAAATTAGGAAATGCTGTGATGCGAAACCGTATAAAAAGAAGGATTCGAGAATGTTTCAAGGTGCATAAAGAAGACTTTTTACCATATGATATTATTGTTATCGCGCGTTTTCCTGTGAAAGATATGACAACCGAAGAAATACAAAAAAGTTTGGAACATGTTTTAAAGATAGCTAAAGTCTTCAATAAAAAAATATACTAAAAGTAAGACTTCGGTTTGTCTGACATTAGACAAACCGAAGTCTAAATTATCTTTTAATTCACTGAGTTTTAAACAGTATAGTCGCAATTAAAACATAAACATTTTACAATATAACAATAACCAGTCTGAAAAGGGAGGCATAGTGCGCATGGAACAATTAGATACAATTACAAGTATATCGACACCGATGGGTGAAGGTGCCATTGGGATTGTACGTATGTCAGGACACGATGCAGTAGCTATTGCAGATAAGCTGTATAAAGGAAAACAAAAGTTAAGCGATGTTCCCACACATACAATTAACTATGGTCACATTATTGATCCAGAAACGAATGATGTTGTCGAAGAAGTTATGGTTTCTGTATTAAGGGCACCTCGTACTTTCACACGTGAAGATATTGTAGAGATTAATTGTCACGGTGGTATTTTGACAATCAATCGTGTACTTGAACTAACCATGACATATGGTGCGCGTATTGCTGAACCCGGTGAATATACGAAACGTGCCTTCTTAAATGGTCGTATTGATTTATCTCAAGCAGAGGCTGTAATGGACTTTATTCGTTCTAAGACTGACCGAGCGTCTAAAGTGGCAATGAATCAAATAGAAGGGCGTTTGAGTACACTGATTAAAGCACAACGCCAATCTATTTTAGAAATATTAGCACAGGTTGAGGTAAACATTGACTATCCAGAATATGATGATGTTGAAGAAGCAACGACAGCATTTTTACTGGAACGTTCACGTGCTATTAAAGATGAAATTCAAAAATTACTAGATACCGGTGCACAAGGTAAAATTATGAGAGAAGGCCTATCAACAGTCATTGTAGGAAAACCAAATGTAGGTAAGTCTTCTATGTTAAATAACTTAATTCAGTCTAATAAAGCTATTGTGACAGAGGTGGCAGGTACAACACGTGATGTATTGGAAGAATATGTTAACGTTCGAGGTGTACCATTGAAATTAGTTGATACAGCGGGAATACGTGAAACAGAGGATATTGTGGAACGTATTGGTGTAGAGCGCTCACGTAAAGCGTTACAAGAAGCTGATTTAATATTGTTCGTATTAAATAATAATGAAGCATTGACTTTAGAAGATCGTCAACTTTATGAAGTTATTAAAGATGAAGATGTTATTGTTATCATTAATAAGACAGATCTTGAGCGAAAGTTAGATGTTTCAGAAGTTAAAGAGATGATAGGGCATATACCATTAATAGAAACATCTATGCTTACACAACAAGGTATTGATGAGTTGGAGTTACAAATACGTGACTTATTCTTTGGTGGCTCAGTACAAAGTCAAGATATGACGTATGTGTCTAATTCGCGTCATATTTCATTACTTAAACAAGCAAAACAAGCTATTCAAGATGCGATTGATGCGGCGGATTCAGGCGTACCTATGGATATGGTTCAAATTGATTTGACACGTACATGGGAGCTTTTAGGTGAAATTATTGGTGAATC
The DNA here is from genome assembly GCF_013463155.1 of Staphylococcus sp. 17KM0847. Classification (NCBI taxonomy): domain Bacteria; kingdom Bacillati; phylum Bacillota; class Bacilli; order Caryophanales; family Staphylococcaceae; genus Staphylococcus; species Staphylococcus xeri. The sequence goes on along the minus strand of NZ_CP040781.1, from coordinate 1,983,856 downwards.
GGTAAGTGAAGAATTGATTGATCAGCTCTTTAGTCAATTCTGTCTCGGAAAATAATTTGTGGAGGAATACAAAATGCTTAAAACATATGATGTCATTGTTGTAGGTGCTGGACATTCAGGAATTGAAGCAGGTCTTGCTTCTGCACGTCGTGGTGCGCGCACGCTTATGTTAACAATAAACTTAGATAATATTGCGTTTATGCCATGTAATCCATCGGTTGGAGGACCCGCTAAAGGTATCGTTGTACGTGAAATTGATGCACTAGGCGGTCAAATGGCAAAGGCGATTGATAAAACACATATTCAAATGCGTATGTTGAATACAGGTAAAGGACCCGCTGTCCGTGCATTACGTGCTCAAGCGGATAAAGTATTATATCAACAAGAGATGAAACGTGTGCTAGAGGATAAGGATAATTTAGAAGTGATGCAAGGCATGGTAGATTCACTGATTATTGAAGACGGTGAAGTGAAAGGTGTACGCACAAATGTGGGAACAGAATATCATGCTCAAGCTGTTATCTTAACGACTGGAACATTTTTACGTGGTGAAATTATTTTAGGAAACTTGAAATATTCAAGTGGTCCTAACCATCAACTCCCATCTATTACACTTGCAGATCATTTGCGTGAGATTGGTTTTGAAGTCGTTCGTTTTAAAACAGGCACACCGCCTCGTGTTAATGCTAAAACAATTGATTATAGCAAAACAGAAATACAGCCGGGTGATGACGTTGGCCGTGCTTTTAGTTATGAAACAACAGAGTACATACTCGATCAACTCCCATGCTGGCTCACATATACCAATGGTGAAACACATAAAGTTATTGATGATAATTTACATTTGTCTGCTATGTATTCAGGTATGATTAAAGGAACAGGTCCACGTTATTGTCCATCTATTGAAGATAAATTTGTACGCTTTAATGACAAGCCTAGACATCAGCTTTTCTTAGAACCAGAAGGACGTCATACAAACGAAGTCTATGTGCAAGGCTTATCAACAAGTTTACCAGAAGCGGTACAACGTCAAATGTTAGCAACAATTCCAGGTTTGGAAAAAGCAGATATGATGCGTGCAGGGTATGCGATTGAATATGATGCCTTAGTGCCAACACAACTATGGCCAACATTGGAAACCAAAAAAATTAAAAATCTTTATACAGCGGGTCAAATTAATGGTACATCAGGTTATGAAGAAGCAGCAGGTCAAGGTTTGATGGCTGGTATTAATGCAGCAGGACGTGTACTTGGAAAAGAAGAAAAGATTTTAAGTCGTTCGGATGCTTATATCGGTGTACTGATTGATGATCTTGTTACAAAAGGAACTAATGAACCTTATCGCTTGTTAACATCACGTGCAGAATATCGTTTATTATTACGTCACGATAATGCAGATTTACGTTTAACAGATATTGGGTATGAATTGGGGTTAATCTCAGAGGAACGTTATGCGCGCTTTAATGAGAAACGCCAACAAATTAAACTTGAGTTAGAGCGTTTATCTAAAATTCGTATTAAACCAACTGAGCGTGTTCAACAAATTATTGAGCGTGAAGGGGGTTCACGTTTAAAAGATGGTATTTTAGCTCACGAATTATTGCGTCGTCCAGAAATGGATTATAATACGATAATTGAGATATTAGAAGAAACACATCAATTGCCGACAGATGTTGAAGAGCAAATTGAAATTCAAACGAAGTATGAAGGCTATATTAATAAATCATTACAACAAGTGGATAAAGTGAAGCGAATGGAGCAAAAGAAAATTCCAGAAGATCTTGATTATACGAAAATTGACAGTTTGGCATCAGAAGCACGTGAGAAATTAGCAGAAGTTAAACCATTAAATATTGCTCAAGCCTCACGTATTTCAGGTGTGAATCCTGCTGACATTTCTATTTTATTAGTGTATTTAGAACAAGGAAAGATACAAAGGGTGAAATAAATGAGTGTAGAATGGTTAGCCAATCAGCTGAGTCATCATGGAATTGAATTGTCAGATAAGCAAAAACAACAATTTGAAACGTATTATGATATGCTTGTTACGTGGAACGATAAGATAAATCTCACGAGTATTACAGAAAAGCATGAAGTTTATTTAAAGCATTTTTATGATTCTATTACACTGAGTTTTTATTGTGATTTAAGTCAACATTTAAAGCTATGTGATGTAGGAGCGGGTGCAGGGTTTCCAAGTATTCCTTTGAAGATTGTTTTTCCTGAATTACATGTAACCATTGTGGATTCACTCAATAAGCGTATTCAGTTTTTAAATCAATTGGCCAACGCGTTAGAGCTAGAAGGTGTTCATTTTGTCCATGATAGAGCCGAAACATTTGGCAAAAATTTAGACTACCGAGCGTCTTTTGATATTGTTACAGCAAGAGCTGTGGCAAGATTATCTGTGTTGAGTGAATTGTGCCTCCCCCTTGTTAAGAAGCATGGTCTTTTCCTTGCATTAAAGTCATCAAAGGGACAAGAAGAGTTAGACGATGCACGTTTTGCGATTGGTTTGTTAGGTGGACGTGTTGAGAAAGTCTTCTCCTTTGAGTTACCTGAAGGAGCCGGGGAACGTCAGATTATTGAAATTGAAAAGAGAAGTCAGACACCTAAAAAATACCCGAGAAAACCGGGAACACCGAATAAATCACCACTTTCAGAATAATATCTGATTGATTTTGAAGTGAAAGGGAGCGTAATATATGAAAAAACCCTTTTCTAAACTATTTGGGCTGAAAAATAAAGATGAACTATTAGAAGTGTCAGAGTCAGAGCGACAGGGTATTGAAAGAATTAAAATTGAACGAATTGTACCTAACCGCTATCAACCACGCCAAACATTTGATACAGCCCTTATTGAAGAATTAGCAGAATCTATTCGTACACATGGATTATTACAACCAATCGTCGTACGCCCTATAGAAGAAAATATGTACGAAATTATTGCGGGGGAGCGCCGTTTTCGTGCATTGCAAATGAATCAGATGACAGAAGTAGAAGTTTTAGTACGTCATTTAGATGATGAAGAGACTGCTGTTGTAGCACTAATTGAAAATATACAGCGAGAAAATTTATCGGCTGTTGAAGAAGCGGAAGCCTATAAAAAATTATTAGCTTTTGAAGGAATTACACAGTCAGAACTTGCGAAAAGTGTAGGTAAGAGTCAGAGCTTCATTGCAAACAAACTTCGATTATTAAAATTAACGCCTGTAGTTTTACAAGCGTTGCGAGATCATCGTATTACAGAACGTCATGGCAGAGCATTAGTTGGATTGTCTGCTGAGAGACAAGAAGAAATGTTAGAAGTGATTTTGCATCAACACCTCAATGTAAAACAGACTGAGGATAAGCTAAAAGAAGTCGTTGTACAAGACACAACGCCGGAACACTCAAGTATGTGTATACATCATGACGAAGAGATAGAGATTCAAGATATTTCAGGTGCACGTGATATTATTGCTGATAGTTTATTAGAAATACGTGCTAACGGTATTAAATATGAACAAAAAGAACAAGATTGTGATGATTACTATGAGATTAATATAAAAATTTATCGTAAATAAAAGGGGACTGCAAAAGCTTTGACAAGATAAGCTTTCGTAGTCCCGCTTATTTTTTATAGCGTTTAATATAGAATGCACTTTAAGCTGAAGGAACAATAGCAAAGCTTCTTACTGGAAAACCCGGGGCATGATCAGGTTTGGGTGCAATATTGTAAATAATCGCACCTCTTTCCGGAAGCTGGTCTAAGTTGGTTAATAGCTCGATTTGATAACAGTCTTGACTCAGTACATAACGCTCACCTATAATATCGCCATTTTTAGCAATATCGATAGATGCATCTGTATCGAATGTTTCATGGCCGATTGCTTTAATATGGCGTTTTTCTATTAAATAATGTAATGCATCTAAAGACCACCCGGGGAGATGTTGTTGACCTGCTGAATCTTTATTTTCAAATTGTGTGTGGTCGGGCCATCGTTTAGACCAATCACTACGAAAAGCGACAAAAGTATCTGCCTCGATCACGCCGTGTATGGCTTCCCACTGTTCAATATGTTCACGAGTTAGACGGAAGTCAGCATCTCTTGCAACTTCTTCAGAAAAATCTAATACGATGAGTGGCAGAACAAGTTCTTGAAGGTCAAGTTCGTGTAAATAGCGTTGATGTTCAACAAAATGAATAGGTGCATCGATATGTGTGCCATATTGTGTAACAAAGGACCATTGCTGTACGAAAAACCCATCTTTTTTAACAGTAAAAGGTGTTTCTACAATCGCCCCTTCAAATGCGGAGAAATGAGGGGAATCCGCATTGAAGGTATGTGTTAAGTCAACCCAACGTGCTGTTTTAAGTGTTTGTAATTGTAACCATAGTGGATAAGTCATCAACAACATCCTTTCATTGATAAAGTTTTAAATTAGCTATGACGTAATTTTTTTGCACTATCGACAAGAACTGTTAGTGCAGCTTTTACCTCGTCTTCTTTACGTGTTTTTAAGCCACAGTCTGGGTTGACCCAGAATAACGATCGATCGATTTGTTGAAGTGCGCGATGGATGGCTGTTGTAATTTCTGATTCGGTTGGAATACGCGGGCTATGAATATCATATACGCCAAGTCCGATACCTAAGTCATAGTTAATATCTTCAAAGTCTTGAATCAAATCACCATGGCTACGAGAGGTTTCAATTGAGATAACGTCTGCGTCAAGTTCATGAATGGCATGGATGATTTGACCAAATTGTGAATAACACATATGTGTATGAATTTGTGTGTGGTCTGCAACAGATGAGGTTGCAAGTTTAAAACTATGAACAGCTCTTCGCAAGTAATGTTCATGATACACTTTGCGTAATGGCAGACCTTCTCGTAGTGCAGGTTCGTCTACTTGAATAACTTTAATACCTGCCTTCTCAAGTGCTAAAACTTCCTCATTAATCGCAAGGGCAATTTGATCTTGAACTGTTTCACGTGGAAGATCTACACGTTCAAATGACCAATTCAGAATAGTGACTGGACCTGTTAGCATACCTTTAACCGGTTTGTCTGTTAGGCTTTGAGCGTATGTTGTTTCTTTAACTGTTAATGGTTCAGTCCATTTTACATCGCCATAGATAATAGGGGGTTTTACAGCGCGAGAACCATATGATTGTACCCATCCAAATTGAGTGACAAGAAAGCCTTGTAGTTTTTCACCAAAGAACTCAACCATGTCATTACGTTCAAATTCACCGTGTACCAAAACGTCTAAACCTATCTCTTCTTGAATGTCAATCCAGCGCTTAATTTCATTTTTTAAGAAAGTTTCATAAGCTTCATCTGAAATACGTTTGTTTTTCCAGTCTGCTCGATATTTACGTACTTCTGGTGATTGGGGGAACGATCCAATCGTCGTTGTCGGTAAATCAGGTAAATTGAGCCGTTTTTGTTGTGCAATCTTTCGCTCTGCAAATACAGAGGTACGTTCAGAACGTATACGATCAAAATCATACGTCAAGTTCTTGAAGTCCTGTTGTTGGAAACGTGCATAGCGTTGTGCAAATGTATCAAACTTCGTAGTATCGTTATGATTGAATAGACGTTTTAAAGCATCTAGTTCATCTAACTTTTCAGTTGCAAAGCTGAGACCATCGCGAATATCTGTGTCTAATGATTCATCATCTAATGAGACAGGTACATGTAATAATGATGATGATGGATTAATGTAAAGGGTGTCCGTATAACCAGACAATGTATCAATTAAATGCTTTTTACTTTCAATGTCTGCTGCCCATACGTTACGACCATCAATAATACCAGCGAATAAGACTTTTGTATGATCAAAGTCTCCATTTTGAATTTGAGTTAAATTTTCTCCATTATCATGTACAAAATCAAGCCCTATACCTTTAATAGGCAGATGACTTAAAAATTTTACATTTGCACGTTCAAAATATGTTTGGATCACTAAATGTTGGTCCAGTTCTGCACCAGCAAATGCTTCATAAGCTTCCTGTGTGATGTCTTCTAAGTCTGAACCTTGATCTGTTACAAGAATAGGTTCGTCAACTTGGATGAAATTTGCACCAGCTTGAACGAGTGATTCAAACACTTCGATATAAAGTGGTAACAAAGTACGAACTTTTTCTTCAAATGATTGTGATCCACCTTTTGATAAGGCAACAAATGTAATAGGTCCAACGATAACAGGATGTGCAGGAATATTGAGAGACTTTGCATAGTTAAAGCGCTCTAATAAAGCATTTTTACTTACTTTTGGTGTGACATTATCCCATTCAGGTACGATGTAGTGATAATTTGTGTTAAACCATTTAATTAATGCACTTGCAACATGTTCTTTATTGCCACGTGCAATATCAAATAATAAATCATCATCAACTTTGCGCCCTTGGAATCGTTCAGGAATAATATTGAACAGAAGCGACGTGTCCAAAATATGATCGTAGAGTGAAAAATCTCCAACAGGTACACTGTCTAGTTGATGGTTTTTTTGTAATAATAAGTTTTCTCGATGTAAATCTTGTAGTGTGTCATCAAGTTCTGTTTTAGTTAATTTACCATTCCAATAGCCTTCGATTGCTTTTTTCCATTCACGTTTACGTCCTAATCTTGGGAATCCTAAGTTTGTTGTTTTAATTGTTGTCATAATAAAACCTCCTGATTATTGTCAGTAATTGTTTTTGAATATTTTGCGAGTTCCAATGAGTAATCTACACGTTCAAATGGTGTAATAAGATAAAGACCATTAAAGTATTGATGAACTTTATCAATAAGTGATTTGCACAGTGAGAGACTGAGGTTATAGGTTGCTACTCTATCGTTTTTAACAGCTTCAAACTGTGCGAGTACATCATCAGACATTTTGATGCCCGGTACTTCGTTATGTAAGAATAAAGCATTTTTGTAGCTTGTAATGGGCATGATACCTATAAATATAGGAACGTCGAGATGTTTTGTTGCTTCATAAATTTCAATAATTTTTTCTTGAGTAAATACAGGTTGTGTAATGAAATAATGCATACCGCTCTCTATTTTAGTTTCCATTTTACGAACAGCGGCTTTAATATTACGAACATGAGGATCAAAGCCACCTGCGATGTTAAAATGTGTTTTTGTTTTTAGCGCATCGCCATCTGTGTTAATGCCTTTGTTAAAACGAAGTGCAAGCTCAGTCAGTCCTTTTGAATTGACATCATATACATTAGTTGCCCCCGGTAGGTGACCGACTTTAGAAGGATCTCCAGTAATTGCTAATATTTCATGGATACCTAAAAGTGATAACCCTAATAGATGTGATTGCAAGCCGATTAAGTTGCGATCACGACATGTAATATGGACGAGTGGCTCGATATTGAACTGTTGCTTGATTAGACTTGCAGCTGCGATGTTAGAAACACGAACTGTTGCGAGGGAGTTATCTGCAAGTGTTACTGCATCAATACGTGCATCATCTAACGCTTTAATATTGTCGAAAAAACGTGTTGTATCAAGATGTTTAGGTGTATCAAGCTCTACAATAATAGTGGGCTGACGTCGTGCACGTTCTGCTAAAGATAAGCGATGATTTGTACGAGCTGTTGATTCAGATTTTTTATGAATGGGTATAACTTTTTTTTCTGTTATAGGTTTTAAATGGTTTACAGACTTTTTAATATGTCGAATATGTTCAGGCGTTGTGCCACAACATCCACCAATGAGTCGCACACCTTCTTGAATAAGTTGCTGTGCCGTATTACCGAAATATTCTGCATTATTACTATATTTAAACGTGTCATTATCAAGGTCTAATAAGCTCGCATTTGGATAACATGATAGGTACGCTTGTTTGGGTAATGCAATATGACTAAATGTATTTTTCATATGCAGTGGACCATGATGGCAATTTAGCCCAACAATATCAGCACCCGCAGCGATGACTTGTTGTAAAGCATCATTAATTTTTGTGCCGTCAATAAGATAATTGGTATTAGAAGCGGTCAACTGTGCAATGATAGGGATATCGTAACGAGTACGTGTTGCTTTAATCACTTTGAGTAACTCTTCTAAGTCGTAGTAAGTTTCAAATAATAGTCCATCCACACCTGATGAAATCAAGGTATCAACTTGAATTTCTGTATGATATAAAATAGCTGAAAGGGAGAGTTCTCCTTTTTTTACACCTCGAAAACCACCAACTGTACCGAGTATAAAGGTATCTTCAGTAGCCGCTCGTTTTGCAATATCTACTGCAGCCTGATGAATGGTCTTTACTTTATGTTCGAGTCCGAATTGTTTGAGCTTCTCGAAGTTAGCACCGTATGTGTTCGTTTGGATAATATCAGCACCCGCTTCGATGTATGATTTATGGATGCGCTCAACTTTTTCAGGATGTGTGAGGTTATATGCTTCAGGGCATGTATCCAATCCTTCTGAGTAAAGAATCGTCCCCATAGCACCATCAGCCACTAGAACTTTGTGCTTGAGTGTATCTAACAATCGACTCATCGAATACCTCCTTTAATGCATAATCTAAGTCTGAGATAAGGTCGTCTACACTTTCTAATCCCACGCTCAAACGAAATAGTCCGAATGTAATACCACGTTCTTCACGTATAGATTGTGGGATAGCCGCGTGTGACATCGTGTTAGGGTGAGACAAGATCGTTTCCACCCCGCCTAGACTCACGGAAACAAGTGGTATATTTAATGCATTGACGAACTGTTGTGCCTTTTTTTCATCTACTAATCGAAAGCCGAGCACTGCACCGCCATGTTGTGCCTGTTGCAAATGAACAGCATGATGTCCCGGGTAATACACTTGTGAAATAGCAGGATGATTTGAAAGAAAATGACTAATGGTTTGTGCACTTTTGACGGATTGATTAAAGCGTACAGATAAAGTTTTAAGATGTTGTGTTAATGTCCAGCTATCATAAACAGATAATCCCGTCCCCGTACCGTTTTGAATAAGGTAGAGTGCTTCAGCAATGGCATCATTATTTGTAACGACTGCACCTGCAATGACATCACTATGACCGCTTAAAAACTTTGTTGCACTATGAATGACAATATCAGCACCTAAGTCCAAGGGTTGCTGTCCGAGTGGTGTCATAAATGTATTGTCAACAGCGACTTGTATGTGATGATGACGTGCAACATTAATCACTTCATGAATATCAGTGATTTTAAACAATGGGTTAGAGGGTGTTTCGATATAAATCAGTTTTGTATTAGGACGAATCGCATTTTTGATATTTTGTGTATTTTCAGCATTGACCGTTGTAAAAGTGATATTAAATCGCGATAAAATTTGTTCAGTCAGTCGAAAGGTTCCACCATAGACATCGTCTGGCAGAATCACATGATCACCTGCTTCAAGTGTCAGGAAAACAGCCGTAATTGCTGCGATTCCAGAGTTGAAAGCAAAACCATGTTTGCCATTTTCAAGTTGTGCTAACTTTGTTTCGAGCAGTTCACGATTAGGGTTTCCGCTCCTCGCATAGTCATAAGGTGTATTGCCACCAAGTATATGTTGATGGTAAGTTGATGCATAATATAAAGGTGGGTTAGCACTTTGATAGGTTTGTCCTCTATTGCTATCATGAATGAGTTGCGTTTCTTTTGAGAGACTCATACAATCACATCCTCTCTTGATTTCGATAGCGCTTGTATTAAATCATTTTCAATATCATCATAAGATTCTATACCAATAGATAAACGTATAAGTTGTTGATCGATTCCACGTTTATCTTTTTCATCGTCAGGCATATCGACATGTGTTTGCGTGTAAGGAAATGTAATAAATGTTTCTGTTCCACCTAGACTCTCTGCAAAACGACATATTTTAATATGTTCTAGTAATGCACAGACAGCATAACCTTCCTGAAGTCTCAAACTGAGCATGCCAGTTTGTCCGCTATACAGTACATCTTTAATACCATCCAAAGTAGAACATCGTTCAGCGAGACGTTGTGCATTTTCTTGCGAGCGTTCAACACGTAAATGCAAAGTTTTTAGCCCTCGTTGTAACAAATAGCTATCAAAAGGAGAGAGTGTTGCGCCGATCATATTGTGAAGAATACTCAGTTCTTCAGCGAGAATAGAATCTTTAACTGTTACAACGCCAGCGAGTACATCATTATGCCCACCGATATATTTCGTTGCTGAATGTAATACAATATCAGCACCATCTTTAAGGGGTGTTGATAAATAAGGTGTTAGAAAGGTATTATCAATGATTGTTAAAATACGATGTTGGCGTGCAAGTGCGTAGTATGGTTCTAAATTTATTTTAATCATTAATGGATTAGAAATAGGCTCTATAAAAAATGCACGTGTTTTGGATGTAATCGCTGATTCGACTTCCTGTACATTCTCAAAGTGAACATATTTAAAACAAATGTCATATTGTTGCTCGTAATATTGAAACAAACGAAATGTCCCACCATATAAATCATAAGAAACGAGTATTTCATCTTGTGGTTTAAAAAGACTACAAATAAGTTGAATACTTGCCATGCCACTTGCTGTTGCAAATGAAGCAACCCCACCTTCAATTGCAGCAAAGGCTTCTTCAAAAGCGTTGCGTGTCGGATTTTTGGTCCGTGAATAATCATAACCGGTAGATTGACCGAGACCTTGATGTTCATAAGCGGTAGACAAATAAATCGGATTTGCAATAGCACCTGTACAATCTTTGGTGAGTGCAACTTGTGCAAGTTCTGTTGCTTTCATCGTGAATCCCTCCTCAAACAATAAAAAAGCTTCCATCCTTTATGATCCGATTAAAAATCAGATCATAAAGGACGAAAGCTTTGTTTCGCGGTACCACCTTTGTTCGTTACTTCATCACTAAAGCAACCTCTTCCAGTACGCTAGTTTGTATAGATGTACGTTTGAGAGTATGCGTATACAGTGAGGGTATATACGTGGAATTCCAGTACGCCATCTAAACAAAATGTTAATACTGTATCGCTATAACGGGCGAACCCGGTGATACCTCATATTGGCATCAACACTCCAAGGCCATTTTCAAACGTGCTTTCAATGTCTTCTCTCAGCAAATGAAGACTCTCTGTAAATGCAGGGAACGTTCTACTTTCCTTTTTACTGTGTCTTAAATATGTGTGTTTTGTTTTGGTAAATCACACTTTACACGATTAAGAAATGCTTGTCAACACATTTATCAGAAAATTTTGAGTAGGACGAATTTTGAAGTTATCTTTGAGTATACTGAAAAGCTTGTTTATATAAGACGCAACCTTTAAAATGTAATAGTAAATTTTTGAAGGGGGTGTGGCTATATTGGTGTATTCATCAAATGATAATGATGAACAAGTGAAAAAACTCGATATTGATACGATACGTCCTAATCCTTATCAACCTCGTAAAAGCTTTGATGAGGATAAGATGCGAGAGTTAAAGCAATCTATTGAGCAGCATGGCATTTTACAACCAATTGTTGTTACACCGTCAATTCAAGGCTATTATATCGTAGCAGGTGAACGGCGTTATCGAGCCAGTAAGCAAGCAGGTTTACAAAAAATCCCTGCGATTGTGAAGCCATTATCGGACCAAGAAATGCGAGAGTTGGCAATCATTGAAAATTTACAGCGAGAAAATTTAAATGCCGTAGAAGAAGCGGAGAGCTATCAACAGCTTATGGATGCATTGGATATGACACAGCAAGCAGTAGCCCAACGCCTTGGTAAATCACGCCCTTATATTGCTAATATGTTACGATTATTAAAGTTACCAGTACGTATTCGTCAACTTATAAGAGAGGGGCAGCTTTCTGGAGGGCATGGTAGAACCCTCTTAGCATTAAAAGATGAAAAAAAGATGCTAGAATACGCAACTTTAGCCGTTCGGGAGTCTTGGAGTGTACGCTATTTAGAACAGCAAGTCACAGCCACTCAGCAAAAGACTAAAACGAAAAAGCAAGTGAACAAGCCACAGCTTATTCGCCAACATGAGCAACAGTTACGTGAATATTATGGAACAGAGGTCGCGATTACTACTAAACGAAATACGGGACAAGTTACGTTCACATTTCATTCTGAACAAGATTATTATAGGCTTATGAAGTTATTAAAGAACCAGAAGAGGGATGAAAGTTTGAATGATTGAGCAAGACCTTAATTCAATATCTCAGAAAGGATAAGTTATGCAGAAGTTTGAAGCAATTATTAAAAGTATGATACAGCCTTTATTAGACCCAGAAACGTATTCCAATTTATTAACACAGCTTATTATTGTTGGAATTTACGTTATTGCTGCGTTTGTTGTAATACGCATATTAAATAAAGTGATAGAACAGTTTTTTAAAGTGAACAGTAAGGCATCACGTACTAATCGCTCTAAGCGTTCTAAGACATTGATCACACTAGTTCAAAATGTTATGAGTTATCTCGTATGGTTTATCACGCTAACGACTGTTTTGAGCAAGTTTGGAATCAGTGTTGAAAGTATTTTAGCAGGTGCCGGTGTTGTTGGTTTAGCCATTGGTTTCGGTGCTCAGACACTTGTAAAGGATATTATTACAGGATTTTTTATTATCTTTGAAAATCAATTTGATGTCGGTGATTATGTGAGTATTAAAAATAGTGGTGCGCCTATTGCTGAAGGGACAGTAAAATCAATTGGATTGCGTTCGACACGTATTTTATCTATCACAGGAGAGTTATCTACAATTCCAAATGGTACAATGAGTGAAGTTACCAATTATTCAGTAACAAATGGCGTAGCAATCATTAATATTCCAGTATCTATCAGTGAAAATCTCGAATCAGTGGAGAAAAAGATGCATCAGTTTCTAAAAACCATTCCACAAAAATATGATTTGTTTTTAGAGGCACCGGAAGTTCTAGGTGTTGATGCTGTAAATAGTTATGAAGTAAGTATTCGCATTGCTGGAGAGACATTGCCAGGAGAAAATTTTACAGGTGCGCGCATTTTACGTCGAGAGCTCAAAGATTTTCTTCAAGCTGAAGGTGTTAAAGCGCCTGCACCTACACTAGTTCAATTATATAATCAAAATAACGGACAATCATAATTGAGAGGTGGCATGATAAGGTGTCTGCAAAATATGGTTTAAATGATATAGTAGAGATGAAGAAACAACACGCATGTGGAACAAATAGATTCAAGATTATCCGTATGGGTGCCGATATTCGTATCAAATGTGAAGCGTGTCAGCGTAGTATTATGTTGCCACGCCAAACGTTTAACAAAAAAATAAAGAAAGTACTCGAATTTGCGAGTACACATGATAAGGAGAATGAATAATGGCTTTAACAGCTGGTATTGTAGGCTTGCCTAATGTTGGGAAGTCTACCCTATTTAATGCAATTACAAAAGCAGGTGCATTGGCGGCAAACTACCCATTTGCTACAATCGACCCTAACGTAGGTATCGTAGAGGTACCTGACCAACGTCTTAATAAATTAGCAGAAATTGTTAATCCTAAGAAAACTTTGCCGACGACTTTTGAATTTACTGATATAGCAGGGATTGTAAAAGGCGCTTCAAAGGGTGAAGGTCTTGGTAATAAATTTTTATCACATATCCGTGAAGTCGATGCCATTTGCCAAGTGGTACGTGCATTTGATGATGATAATGTGACTCATGTTGCTGGACGTGTAAATCCAATTGAGGATATCGAAGTAATCAATATGGAGCTTGTTTTAGCAGATCTAGAGTCTGTAGAAAAACGTCTGCCACGCATTGAAAAGATGGCACGTCAAAAAGATAAAACAGCAATGAATGAAGCACGTATTTTAGGCGTTATCAAGGAAGCTTTAGAAGACGGAAAACCTGTTCGAAGTTTAGACTTTAATGATGAAGATCAAAAATATGTAAATCAAGCCCATCTTTTAACATCTAAATCAATGTTGTATATTGCAAATGTGGGTGAAGACGAAGTGAATGATGCTGAAAATGATAAAGTAAAAGCAATTCGCGAGTATGCAGCGCAAGAAGATTCTGAAGTAATTGTTATCAGTGCCAAAATTGAAGAAGAAATTGCAACATTAGATGATGAGGATAAAGAGATGTTTTTAGAAGAACTAGGCATCGAAGAACCTGGATTAAATCGCTTAATTCGTAAAACATATGACTTATTAGGATTGGCAACATATTTTACAGCCGGTGTACAAGAAGTACGTGCATGGACGTTTAAAGAAGGTATGACAGCACCACAATGTGCAGGTATTATTCATACTGACTTTGAGAGAGGTTTTATTCGTGCGGAAGTAACAAGCTACGATGATTTTGTGAATAACAATGGTGAGCAAGGTGCAAAAGAAGCAGGAAAAATGCGTCTAGAAGGTAAAGAGTATGTTATGCAAGATGGGGATGTTGTGCATTTCCGATTCAATGTATAAAGAACATTTGAAATAAAGTATGTATTGAAAAGGATAGAAACTTTGATGGTTTAAGCGGTTTCTATTCTTTTTTGATTTTGAAGTTTCTTTTTATAAAACAATGTTAATGATTGTCAAAAAATAAGTGATGTGATACAATTTTGAAATGTGAGTAATGAAAATTATTCCTTGCTTGTTACTTTGAATGTGACAAGCCGCATAGACCACAAGGAGGTGCAATTATAAAATGAGAAAATATGAAGTAATGTACATCGTGCGTCCAAACATTGAAGAAGATGCACGCAAAGCACTTGTTGAGCGTTTTAACGGAATTTTAGCTTCTGACGGTTCTGAAGTATTAGAAACAAAGGACTGGGGTAAACGTCGCTTAGCTTATGAAATTGAAGATTTCAAAGATGGTTACTACTACATCGTACGTATCCAAACAGCGAACAATACAGCAACAGACGAATTCCAACGTTTAGCAAAAATCAATGACGATATTATCCGTTACATCGTTGTTCGTGAAGACGAAGAAAAGTAATAGAATATTAAGTAATGGGGGCCGTGAAGCATGATTAATAGAGTTGTATTAGTAGGTCGATTAACTAAAGATCCCGAATACAGAACGACACCCTCAGGCGTAAGTGTAGCGACTTTTACTCTCGCAGTGAATCGTACGTTTACGAATGCGCAAGGGGAACGCGAAGCAGATTTCATTAACTGTGTTGTTTTCCGTAAGCAAGCAGAGAACGTGAGTAATTTCTTGTTCAAAGGTAGTCTTGCTGGTGTTGATGGTCGCTTACAGTCACGCAGCTACGAAAACCAAGAAGGTCGACGTATATTCGTTACAGAAGTCGTTTGTGACAGTGTCCAATTCCTTGAACCTAAATCAGCGAATCAACGACACGCACAAAATAACTATAACCAAGGCAATGAATTCCAAAGTTATGGTCAGAACTTCGGTGGACAACAACAAGGTCAAAATTCGTCATATCAAAACAATCAGTCATCGCAAAATGACAACCCATTTGCGAATGCGAATGGACCAATTGATATTAGTGATGATGACTTACCATTTTAAGTATAAAGAACGTTAAAAATAAATAGTAAGGGAGGCACATATCATGGCAGGTGGACCAAGAAGAGGTGGTCGTCGTCGTAAAAAAGTTTGTTATTTCACAGCAAACGGTATTACACACATCGACTACAAAGACACAGAATTATTAAAACGCTTTATTTCTGAGCGTGGTAAAATTTTGCCTCGTCGTGTAACAGGCACTTCAGCTAAATATCAACGTATGTTGACAACAGCAATCAAACGTGCACGTCATATGGCATTATTACCATTCGTTAAAGACGAAGCATAATATAAAAAGCGAGTGAAAATCATAATGGTTTTCACTCGCTTTTTATATTATCTCTATATGTTTACTTATTTGATATACT
Source organism: Staphylococcus sp. 17KM0847 (assembly GCF_013463155.1). Lineage (NCBI taxonomy): Bacteria > Bacillati > Bacillota > Bacilli > Caryophanales > Staphylococcaceae > Staphylococcus > Staphylococcus xeri. The sequence goes on along the minus strand of NZ_CP040781.1, from coordinate 1,968,058 downwards.
AATCTTATATGTCCAATCATTCATAAGAGGAGGTACTCGATTGATGTTTCAAAATTTAATTCAACAACTTAAAGAAAAAGAAAGTCGTATGATTGAAATACGTCGTCATTTACATCAATATCCCGAATTGTCTTTCCACGAAGAAGAAACACCTCAATATATTGCAGATTTTTACAAAGGTAAAGATTGTAGAGTTGAAAGGGATATAGGACCTAATGGTTTAAAAATTACGATTGATAGTGGCAAGCCCGGGAAAACAATAGCTATACGTGCAGATTTTGATGCGTTACCTATCGAAGAAGATACAGGGTTAGATTTTACTTCCAAAAATAAAGGTGTTATGCATGCATGTGGTCATGATGCACACACAGCCTATATGTTAATTTTAGCAGAGACACTGATTGAGATGAAAACAGCATTCAACGGTAAAGTGGTTATTATACATCAACCAGCAGAAGAAGTACCGCCGGGTGGTGCGCAAGCAATGATTAAAGACGGTGTGCTAGAAGGGGTAGATCATGTTTTAGGTGTACATGTTATGAGTCATATGCCTGCAGGAAATATCTATTATTGTGAAGGGAATGCTCAGACGGGGCGTGACTTCTTTAAACTTAAAATTAAAGGTAAAGGGGGGCATGGTTCTTCGCCACATACGGCAAATGATAGTATTGTAGCAGGTTCGTATTTTGTAACATCATTACAAACAATTGTATCGAGACGTTTGAATCCATTTGAAACGGGTGTTGTTACAATAGGCTCATTTGATGGTAAAGGTCAATTCAATGTTATTAAAGATAGCGTTGTGTTAGAAGGAGATGTTCGTGCGTTAACAGATCATACAAAGCAGACCATAAAAAATGAGATTATCCAATTAACGGAAGGTTTAGAAAAGATGTATGGTGTTACATGTGAATTGGATTATACGCATGATTATCCAGCGTTATATAATGATCCAGAGTTTACAAAATTTGTTGTTGATGCAATAAAATGTGTACAAACAGATGCCATTCACGATATTCAACAATGTGAACCACAACCGCCATCAGAAGACTTTGCGTACTATGTGAAAGAAAGACCAAGTGCTTTTATTTATGCAGGTGCGGCACCAGAATGCGGAGAAGTCTATCCACATCATCATCCTAAATTTGATATTAATGAACAATCTTTACGTGTTGCAGCAGAAGCAGTAGGGATTGCTGTACTAACATATTTAAAATAAAAAAGAAATGGCAGATGGGAGGAGTCGTTAGAAAGCTACAAATATATACTTTCTGACGACTCCCAATATCTGTCATTTTTGAGTATATGCTATAAAGTTAAAAAATCTATGGCTCCTATTATTTTAAACTATCTTCAATGGCTTTAATATCATCTTGTTTTAAGTCAATCACAATTTCACCGTCTTTTGTATCAGCTTTCAAAGCGTCTTTTGCCTCATCTGAATGGTAAAGCTCTGCAATTCTTTTGTATGTTTTATTGTCTTTGTCTTTAGTATTGACAGCAATAATATTAATATAAGGTTTTGTGGCATCGCCTTTTGCATCTTCAAGAAAAATAGGATCTTTTTTCGCATCCAATCCTGCTTTACTTGCGACACCATTATTAATAATGGAAATATCTACATCGGAAAGTGCACGCGCAGTTTGTTGAGCATCCACAGCAGTAATGTCTAAATTTTTAGGGTTATTTTTAATATCTTTAACAGAACTTGATAAACCAAAATCATCGTTAAGTTCCAATAACCCGGCTTTTTCAAGAAGTTTTAAGGCACGTGCTTGATTTGAGATGTCATTAGGTATTGCGACTTTTGCACCATCTTTAAGATTTTTAATATTTTTAACTTTTTCTGAATAAATACCTAGTGGTGCAAGGACAGAAGTACGAATCGGTGTGATGTCTGTACCTTTATGTTCTTTTTTGAATGTATCTAAAAACGCAAAGTGCTGAAAAGCGTTCATATCAATATCTCCATCGTTCAGTGCTTTATTTGGTACGTTGTAATCCGAAAACTGTTTAATCTCCAAATCAATGCCTTCCTCTTTGGCAAGTTCTTTAACTTTTTCCCATGCTTTAGAGTCGTTTGAAGCAATCCCAATTGTTACTTTTTCGTTATTGCTGTTGCTACCACATGCTGCTAGAAGCAATAAAGTAGCGACGAGTAGTGTTAATAATTTTTTCATAATTATGAATCCCCCTTCATTAGTTACGACGTACTTTTCGCGCAAGTACGTTTCCAAGTGTTTGAATAAGTTGTACGATAATGACTAAAACAATAACAGTGATAAGAATAACGAGTGTATCAAAGCGCTGATAACCATAAACCAATGCCATATCTCCAATACCCCCACCGCCTACTGCACCTGCCATTGCAGTAGCACCTATTAGTCCGATAATAGCAGTTGTAATGGATAAGATAAGTGAACCCATTGCTTCTGGTAATAAAAAATAGCGAATGATTTGTACGGGTGATGCGCCCATGGCATGAGCTGCTTCTATAATCCCATCATCTACTTCAAGTAATGAGTTTTCTACAAGACGTGCAATATAAGGTGCAACGTAAACAGTCAATGGAACAATAGCAGCTGTTGTTCCGATAGAAGTCCCTACAAGTAACTTTGTAAATGGTACAATGGCGATCAGCAAGATAATGAATGGCACAGATCTTAAAATATTAATAATAGGATTCAAAGCGTGATGTATAATCGCATTAGGCCATACACCATTTTGACGTGTAACAACGAGTAAAATCCCAAGTGGAATCCCAATGAGTGATCCTATAACAAGTGAAACAGTAACCATATAAAGTGTTTGATAAAGTGCTTCGAGTAATTGTGAAGAATCAATAGATGAACCTAACATATTGTTTTCAACTCCTCGTATTGAATTTTTTGCGCCATAAAGTAGTCTTGTACAGCCTGTTGTTGAGCGGAATCACCGATAATTTGTAACCAGAGATAACCTACTGTGTCTGCTTGGATTTCTGTCATGAATGCATGAATGATGTTAATTTCAACATTAAAGTGACGAATAATATCATTGATAATTGTTTGTGAAACTTGATGATGTTCAATAAAAAGCTGATATACTTTAGCGTTTTCATGCGTTGCGACTTGATTTAAGACATATTGAGAAGGTTCGGTGTTAATCACTGTTGAAACAAAACGTTTGGCAGTAGGTGTCTTAGGATGACTAAATACATTTTTGACAGAATCTAGTTCAATAACAGCACCTTGTTCCATTACAGCAACGCGATTACATATTTTTTGGATAACACTCATCTCATGTGTAATAACAAGGATGGTAACACCAAATGTTTCATTTGTCTTTTTTAATAAATCTAGAATAGCGTCAGTTGTAGCTGGGTCAAGTGCACTTGTTGCCTCATCACATAATAAAATTTTAGGGTTGGTGACGAGCGCACGTGCAATGGCAACACGTTGTTTTTGCCCGCCAGAGAGTTCACTTGGATATTGTTGCGCCTTTCCCTCTAAGCCAACAAATTTTAACATTTCATCGACACGCTTTTTAATCTCGGATGCATTAACCTGACTGAGAATGAGTGGCATAGCAACGTTTTTAAAGACAGTTTTGGAGTTGAGGAGGTTGAAGTGTTGGAAAATCATGCCGATGTCTTTTTTTACCTTGCGTAGTGCAGTTTGTGAGTAAGTATTTAAGTGATGATCATCAACATAAATATCACCAGAAGTTTGTTGTTCAAGTTGATTAACAAGTCTGACTAAGGTACTTTTTCCAGCACCACTATAACCAATAACCCCAAAAATATCACCTTGGTTAACAGTAAAGCTCACATTGTTTAAAGCGTGGACAGTGGTATGTTTCTTTTGAAAGGTTTTACTAATATTTTTAAACTCTATCAATGGGATGCCTCCTATAATTCCGATTTGATTACTAATGATTTTATGTTAAACAAGTGGAGTCGTCAACATCAAATTCCGTTTTTTCAGAATTATTTTTAAAATAGAAAGTGTAATACATGCATTGATATTTAAAATAATTTAAAACTTGTAAAATTAAAAAGATATAGGTTAGAAATCTTTAAATACATTTTGATTTCTAACCTATATCTTGTCAGCTATTCACGCCAAAACTTTGTATAATCTTTTTTGTCTTTAATATTTTTATCAATCATTTTATAAATTAAATCGTAATCTACCGTTTCAGTCCATTTAATCTTAATGAACATTTTAGTTGCTTGATAGCCCGTCTTTTGAATATCAGCATCGAAATAGTCACGTGTATATTTTTCAGGTGCAATTGCAAAATGCGGTTTCGCCTTACTAAAAGCTAAAATGAATGTACCATTCTCCTTTAGCAATAGCATAGGTTGATTCCATTTAATCTCTAAAGTTAATTCTGGATAGTCTATGAGTATGTGATCAATAACCGTTTTTAGTTTTTCACGATGATCAGGTTGATCAATAGTTTCTAAAAAATCATCAAAAGTTTCCATAATATGCCTCATTTCATAAGTAAGTCGTTATTATTATTTTGGTTAGTATATCATGATGTTGAGTTAGAAAGATACTATGTAATAAGTTGGTAGTATTTTGAGGTTTGAAAGCAATAGAAGTAGAAGCTTATAATTTCCTACACCTAAAGTAAACTTTTTTAAAATAAAGATTACATTATGCTATAATTTTGAGTGTGAGAGGGGGATTATGATGAAATTATCAGAACGTATTTTAAACGGAGATACTTTAACAAAAGAAGAGGCTTATCATATTTTTACTGATAAAACTGTGGATACGATGATGCTAGTGAATGAAGCCTATGTATTACGCAAACATTATTATGGTCATAAAGTTAAACTGAACATGATATTAAATGCGAAAAGTGGCATTTGTCCAGAAGACTGTGGCTATTGTGGTCAGTCAAGAGAGATGAAAGAGAAACAACGTTATGCATTAATTCCAGAAAATCAAATCACTGAGGGAGCAAAGGTCGCAGCAGAGCATGAAATTGGAACATATTGCATTGTGATGAGTGGGCGTGGACCGAGTGATAAAGAAGTGGATCATATTAAAGCTTCAGTGGAGCGTATTAAGGCAGAGCATCCTCAACTTAAAATTTGTGCGTGCCTTGGATTGGCAAATGATAAACAAGCTGCCAAATTAAAAGCAGCAGGTGTGGATCGCTATAATCACAATTTAAATACGAGTGAAGCGTATCATCAAGAAGTGGTAACGACGCATACATATCAAGACCGAGTAGATACAATTGAAACGATGAAAGCACATAATATTTCGCCGTGTTCAGGTGTCATTTGTGGGATGGGTGAAACACATCAAGATATTGTTGATATGGCGTTTGCTTTAAAAAAGATTGACGCAGACAGTATTCCTGTTAACTTTCTGCATCCCATTAAGGGGACGAAGTTTGGTGAAATGGATGCATTGACACCTATGCGTTGTTTGCGTATTTTAGCATTGTTTCGCTTGATTAATCCTTCTAAGGAAATTCGCATTGCAGGTGGGCGTGAAGTAAATTTACGATCATTACAATCAATGGCATTGATGGTTGCAAACTCTATCTTTGTGGGTGATTATTTAATCACAGGAGGTCAACCTAACCAGTTAGACTACGATATGATTAAAGATATGGGTTACGAAATTGATTATAATAAAGAAGTATGTACACACTAAAAAGGAACGAGATATAAAAAATGCTTTAGTAAATACATATTTATAAACAGCAGTAGGCATTTGAAGTGAAAATGCGTTTTAATAAACGTTTTTCACTTCTAGTCCCCTTTGCTGGAGCGGGAATGCGTAAGTTTTTGCGCCTATCCCGCTCTCTTATTTTTGTGAGTTACCAATTTTTAGGTTCAATATAACCACTGTACTCTTTATGTTCGCGAAACCATTTTTGGAATTGTGGATCATTGTAGGCATCGCGTAATGCCTTAGCCCATGGTTTGTTTTTATCTGCTTCATTAATACTTAACATGACTTTATGTTCATCAGGCGTGTCTTCTACAACGAGGGCATCACTAATTTTTTGACCACTATCTGCAATATAGTTACCATTTACGATACCGTAATCCACATCTTCTAATGAACGTAGTATTTGCGGGGCAGCAACTTCTTCAAATTTTAAATCATATTTGTCTGGATGTACGCTTGTCATCTTAAAGTTAACACCTGTTGTTTTGTTGTCGAGTTTGACCCAACCGAGTTGTTCGAGAATTTTAAATGCACGCTCTTGGTTAACGGGATCGTTTGGTACGGCAATCGTCTGACCGTCTTTTATGTCATTGAGCGTTTTGTGTTTTTTTGACCATAGTGATTGTGGTGCAGTAGGTACGTCATTATTTTTAATCATTTTTGCATCGATTTTATCATTAATACTGTTCATATAAGCAGTACTTTGAAAGACTGATGCTTGAATATCTCCATCTTTCATCGCTGGATTGATTTGATCAGTTTGAGAGAATGTTTTCACTTCAACGTCGTAGCCTTTTTCTTCTAAAATAGGGAGTACGCCTTCACGAAAAATTTCTTCATATGTACCGGGACCAAAGCCGATAGTCACTTTTTTATCACTTTCTTCTGATTGGTTTTGTGCTTGACCACATGCTACGAGTAAGACAGCTATAATCAATAAAGTCGTAAATTTAAGGTACTTCATAAAATGCCTCCTATTTCTTAGTTTTTTAGTAAGAATTAAAAAGAGTATAGCACATAGAAGTGTATTTTGTGAATACACTATTGCAGTATTTACTGTGCGTCTTAGGTTTGATACGCTATTTTGGAATGCATGGTAAAATAAAACAGTAAGGGATAGAAAAGGAAGTGAATGTATGTATAAAAAAGTATTAATCAGCAGTGCAGTAGCAACATTATTGTTTGCTGGAGTGGTTCAAAATGCGCATGCAGCAAATGAATTCAAACCGAAAGAAGAAATATTTTTACAAGGTGCAGATCTAAATGAGCGTCAGCTGGAAGAAACAAAAGATAAGCTTGGTGTCAGTAATCGTACGACAACATACAAAGTTACCAATACAGATGTTGTGCGTTATACGGGAACAGAATACGACTATATTCACTCAAGTGCACTGATAGAACCTAAACGCTTTGGGCGTGGGGTAGATGTTGAAATCAAAACACCAGAAAATATTACACGTATTACAAAAGCACAATATATGAATGCAGCAATTACATCTGGTATTCAAGATGCAACGATAAAAATTGCATCAATTGATCAAGTGACGGGTGAGGGTGCATTAATTGGTATTTATAAAGCATATGAAGCACAAGGTCATACATTAAATAGTGAAGATATTCAAAATGCCAATGTAGAAATGAATGATCTAGCACGCATTAGTGAAAATAATGAAAATAAAGAAGGTTATTCGGATGAAGCATTGAATGAAGCAATTGCGGATATGAAAGCACAAATTGCAGAAGCTAAGGCATCAAATCAACAAATTAATGAGATGACAGTAAATAATATTGTGAATCAAACGTTACATGAAAAAGGATTGAACAACATTTTAAGTAATAATGAAGTAGCTATGATTCAAAATATTATGATCAATGTATCGCAGTCAGATGTTTTAAATCAAGATCCAGAAGCATTTCAAAAACAGGCGGCTGAATTAAAAGATACAATTCAAAAACAAGCAGGAGATAAGCTAGAAGCATTGAAACAATTGGATAATGAGGAAACGAGAAATTTCTTACAAAGGCTTTGGGATGGTATTGTCTCATTCTTCACGAAGTTATGGCATTGGCTCATTTCATTTTTATAAATGGATCAATATTAAAAATGGAGCGTTATAGAAAGCACCTTTTTCAAAAAGCTTTCTATAACGCTCCTTATCAATAGGGAAGCATTATCCTTTGTTCACCGTTTTTAATTGCGAATAAGGTAGTCAAAAGCAGACAATGCAGCTGTTGCGCCTGACCCCATTGAAATAATAATTTGTTTATAACGTTGATCTGTACAGTCACCCGCTGCAAAAATACCGGGTACATTTGTTGCACCTAAGCGATCTACTTCGATTTCACCCATTTTATTGCGTGAAACTGTATCGCCAAGCCACTCTGTATTAGGAGAAAGACCGATTTGAACAAATACACCATCTAAATCAAGTTGTTTTTGCACGTTGGATTGCATATCTTCATATGTTAAACCTGTCACACGGTCATCACCTGTAATTTCTTTTGTAGCGGCATTCGTAATTACTGTTGTGTTAGATAATGAGTGTAGGCGCTCTTGAAGGACTTTATCGGCACGCATCTCAGCACCGAATTCGAGTAATGTTACGCTCTTACAAATACCTGCTAAGTCAATTGCAGCTTCAACACCAGAGTTACCGCCACCTACAACGGCAACATCTTTATCTTCGAAGAGAGGACCATCACAGTGAGGGCAATATGCAACACCTTTATTTGCGAATTCTTGTTCACCCGGTACACCGAGTTGTCTCCAACGTGCACCTGTTGAAACGATTAGTGTTTTCGTGCGAAGTGTTGCACCGTTATTTAATGTGATCTCAATATGGTCATCCGTTTTGTTCAATGACTCTGCTAATACACCTTTCATGACATCAATATTATAATCTTTAATATGTTCTTCAAGGTTTGTCGCCAATGTTGTACCTGTTGTTTTTTTCACGCTGATTAAGTTTTCGATATCTTGTGTATCGTTGACTTGACCTCCGATACGATCAGCAACAATACCAGTATGCAGACCTTTACGTGCAGCATAAATTGCTGAACTTGCACTTGCAGGTCCACCCCCTACAACTAAAACATCGAATAAACCTTTATCTTCAAATTCAGAAGCATCTGGCCCTTGCCCAAGTTCACTCAAAATATCTGTAACAGTCATACGTCCACTACCAAACTGTTCGCCATTTAAGAAAATAGATGGTACAGCCATGATGTCTTCAGCCTCTTCTTTAAAGACAGCGCCATCAATCATTGTATGTGTGATATTAGGATTGATTACGCTCATTAAGTTAAGTGCTTGAACTACGTCAGGGCATTTTTGACATGTCAGACTTACGAATGTTTCGAAGTGAAGTGTGTCATTAATACCTTTGATTTGATCAATTACAGACTGTTCTTCTTTAGGTGCACGTCCACTAACTTGTAAAAGTGCAAGAACAAAAGAATTAAACTCATGACCAAGAGGAACACCGGCAAAGGTAATGCCAGTGTTCTCTCCAGGTCTGTTCACACTAAAGCTAGGTGAACGTTTTAATTCAGTTTGTTCTACTGTAATGCGCGGTGACATTTCTGCAACTTCATTGACGAGGTCTGACATCTTTTGAGATGTTTCATCAGTACCTGTGCTTACTTTGAATACAACGTCACCTTCCATCAAATCAAGAAGTTGTGAAAGTTGATTCTTTAACCCTTGATCTAGCATTCAGTGAAACCTCCTTAAATTTTACCTACCAAGTCTAAACCTGGAGTCAATGTTTCGCCGCCTTCTTCCCATTTAGCTGGGCAAACTTCACCTGGATTTTGGCGAACATATTGTGCAGCTTTAATTTTGTGTACGAGTGTGCTTGCATCACGACCGATACCGTCAGCGTTGATTTCTGCAGCTTGAACAACACCATCTGGGTCTACAATGAACGTACCACGTTGTGCAAGACCTAATTCTTCATCTAATACATCAAATTGACGTGTAATTGTTTGTGATGGGTCACCAATCATTGTGTATTTTAAAGTGCTAATTGCATCTGAGTGGTCATGCCAAGCTTTGTGTACGAAATGTGTATCTGTTGATACAGAGAATACATTTGCGCCAAGTTCTTGTAACTTTTCATATTGGCTTTGTACATCTTGTAATTCAGTTGGACATACGAATGAGAAGTCTGCTGGATAGAATACAACAACGCTCCAGTTACCTTTTAAATCTTCATGTGTTACTTCGACAAATTCGTCTGTTTTTGCATTGTATGCTTGTGCTGAAAATTCTTCAATTTGTTTACCGATTAATGACATAATAGATAGCCTCCTAGAAATATATGTTTATTATTATTAGATTAGAATGGATAACACTCTTGTTTATCATAATTCTTTTTTAATAATAATTCTAATCTCAAGTGTTATTATGGCATGTAACGATAAAAACGTCAAACAGTAAGGTTAAATAATTTAACATTACTGTAAAAAATGCGTAAATTCATCATAGAAGCACACTGCTTTTTAATGAATTATCGTTATCATCCATATATTTATCATAGCATTGTTTATTGTGAATTCTCAATTAAATGCACCTTTACTGAAAATCATAGGAAGGGAAGAAAATAAAAGATAAGACAGAAATCTTAAAATATCCCAAAAGATTTCTGTCCTACCTTGTCTAAAGATATCAGTATAATTTTACTCTGAGTACTTACTAGTTGTGTATATGATAAATTATTCGAATGTTACACTAACTGTTCCCACGTTATGATAGCTGACAGAGTAAGTCCCTTGTTCAGCTTTAATAGGGGGAATGAATGTTCCTGATGAGATGACATCTCCCCTTTTTAACGATTTACCATGAGAAGTCAACTTGTCGTTAAGCCATTGTACTGCTTTGACAGGGTTACCTAATACTTCAGATGCTACACCTGTTTTAATTTCTTGATGATCATGTTTAAGCACCATTGTAACTTGCTCTAGTTGTTCGTAAGTCAATTGTGCGATAGGTTCGCCTACAACGACAAGACCTGTGGCAGTATTATCAGCAAGTAGATCTCCTAACGTAAAGTTTGGAAACCAATCCATGTAACGTGCATCGGGTATTTCAATAGCAGGTGCTAATTGTGTATTGTTTAAAATATCTTCTGTACTTGCTTCGGCAGGTAAGTCAGCTGTTAGGATAAAGACCAGTTCAGGTTCGATAAGTGGTGCAAATAAATTATTGCGTTTAACAGTATCTCCGGAAGATTTGAGGACATTTTTGAGTAACGTTCCGTATGCTGGTTCATGTGTATTAGCATAAGCTTGTGTTTCCGCACTTGTCATACTTACTTTATAGCCACCGACTTCTGTTGAATAAGTGGATTTCAATCGATCAATCAAAGCGTCTTGTATCTTATAACCAAGCTTTTCATCAACCTCTGCTTGTGGGTTTAAAAAAGGAATCGCTTGTTTTGTATTGTAAGCTTGATAGACTTGGTTGGTAAGTTGCTCTACTTGTTGTGACATAGAAATAATCACTCCTTTATCTGAAAATTGATATTATTATGATAACTTTAAATGGTATGAGATGCAAGTTGAGAAACAGTATGCATGCACTTGAGTGTTGCGTTTGTTAGTATTAAGTAAAAAGAATTAAGGAGTGTAGAAGATGTCAGAGTATGTATATGAGCTAGCTAAACAACATCACTCGGTAAGACAATTTAAATCTGAACCTTTAAGTCGTGAAATCATTGAAAAATTAGTTGAAGCAGGTCAGATGGCATCAACATCAAGCTATTTGCAGACGACTTCTATTATTGGTGTAGAGGATATGAATAAAAAAGAAGCGCTTAAAGAAGTATCAGGGCAGCCTTATGTTGTTGAAAATGGTTATCTATTTGTTTTTGTGATAGATTATTATCGTCATAATATTGTGAATGAACAACAAGCGCATAGTATGGAAGGAAGCTTTGAATCTGCGGAAGGCTTGTTAGTAGGTACAGTAGATGCTTCGCTTGTTGCACAAAACATAGCATTAGCAGCGGAAGATATGGGCTATGGTATTGTATACTTAGGGTCTTTACGCAATGATGTGCAACGTGTACGTGAAATTTTAGACTTACCTGAGCATACATTCCCATTATTTGGGATGGCAATCGGTGTACCTTCAGAAGATGAGAATGGGACACCTAAACCACGCTTACCTTTATCTCATGTCTTTCATATTGATAGTTACAACAAGAATAAAGAAAAGCAACAACAAGAGATTGAACAATATGATAAAATAGTTTCACAATATTATCATGAGCGTACAAATGGCAAAAGAACAGAAACTTGGTCGGAACAGATCACCCGTTTTATGAGTAGTAAACAACGTGTGGAAATGATGGACTGGCTACATCAATCAGGTTTTAACAAGCAATAACATATCGATGATACAACAAGAGCAGTATGAGCATTTGAATGTTATCAAATACTCGTACTGCTCTTAATTTGTTTCAGATAATATACACCGGAACATAGAAAGCCCTAATAGTCCACTGCAATTTACGGACTATGACCCCCTTGACCGTTCCATATGCTTTTTTATATTTTATGCGTGATTCGTTGTTAACTCATTATAGTTGTTATTGTTAAATGTTTCTTCATCTAACTGTTTTGTAAGTTTGGCTGTACCGGTACCGGCTAACATAGAGTCATTAACATTTAATGCAGTTCGTCCCATGTCAATCAATGGCTCAACAGAAATAAGTACCCCTGCAAGTCCTACAGGTAAGTTTAACGCAGAGAGGACAAGGATAGATGCAAATGTTGCACCGCCACCAACACCAGCTACACCAAATGAACTTAGTACAACAACGATAACAAGTGTAGCAATAAATTGTAAGTCGATGTCGACACCAGCAACGGGTGCTACCATAATTGCAAGCATAGCTGGATAAATTCCTGCACAGCCATTTTGACCGATAGATAGACCAAAAGAGCCAGAGAAGTTTGCGATTGCTTGAGGTACACCTAGGCGATTTGTTTGCGCTTGAATATTAAGTGGTAATGTACCCGCACTTGAACGAGAAGTAAATGCAAAAAGCAATACTTCTGCTGTTTTTTTCATGTATTGAATAGGGTTGATACCTAATATTGCTAAAATAATAAGATGAATGAGGTACATTGTAATTAACGCTGCATAGGACGCAATAACAAATTTACCTAAAGTCCAAATCGCTGCAAAGTCACTTGTTGCAACAGTATTCATCATAATTGCTAAAATACCATATGGTGTGAGACGTAATACGAATGTCACGATAGCCATTACAAGTGAATAAACAGCATCAATACCACGTTTTAATACATAACCATTTTCAGGTTGTTTGCGTGCAACACGTAAGTAGGCAAAGCCAATAAATGCCGCAAAGATAACAACAGCAATGGTAGAGGTTGCACGTGCACCTGTGAAGTCTAAGAATGGATTTGCAGGTAATAACTCTAGGATTTGTGCAGGCAATGATGTAGCAGTCATTTCTTTAGCTGTATCTGTAATTTCTGCGCTACGTGCGTTTTCTGCTTGGCCTAAATCAATACTTGAAGCATCTAAGCCGAAAAGCATTGCATATACAATACCGACAATCGCTGCAATTGCCACCGTTCCAATTAAAAAGATAAAGATGTAACTTCCCATTTTGGCAAATTTTTCGCCGATATCAATCTTAGTGAATGCCGCAATGATAGAAACAAAAACCAAAGGAATGACAATCATTTGTAGTAAAGAAATATATCCACTACCGATAATACCTGTCCATTCCGTTGTTTGTGTTGTAATTTTATTGTCGACACCATATATCAGTTGCATGATAATACCAAGCAAGATACCCATGCCAAGTGCAATAAACACACGTTTAGGGAACTTAACGTGTTTTTTCGCCATGATCCATAAACTAGCGAGCACAGCAATAAAAATAATTAAATTAAGTATAGTTAAAAATGTAATCATAAATACGCTTCCTTTAATTCCGACTTTTATTATAAGAATAATTGCAAGTTTATATAAAATCAAGCCCTATTTTTATTTTTTTGCGATAATCGGTATAAAGGTTTTGATGGTTCCCTTGCATGATTGTTGTTATCGAAATATTGCGTTATAAGTTAATCAACGATGAAAGCTTTTGTAAAAATAAGTTTTTATTCGGGATGCTACATATCATTTGATGATCTCACATGATATGTAAAACGCCTCTACATATTAGTATGCAGAGGCGTTTTGATATCGTATGTCGTATGCATGACATGAGGTTCAAGCATTAAGATTCGGCATTTACATCGTAAAACTTCTAAATCTTATTTATTGCAGGGAGCAAGAGGGCTTAACCCCCGAATAAACGCTGTAAAAATCCTTTTTTCTCATTGCGTTCTATTGTGTGAGCTAAAGCTTTTTGTTCTTGTATTTGTGATTCAATATGTTTTTGTGTATGACCCAATTGCTCAGTTTGGTGTTTTTGTGCTTCTGTTAAAGCATCAAGAGAACTGCTATTAGACTGAATTTGTGCCTCGAGTTTGTTATGCAGTGCTTTAAGCTCTTCTTGTTGTTGATGAACTTGAGATACCATTTGTCCTAGCATTTGTCGTTCTTCACGCATTTGATTAATTTCACTATGTAATTCATTAAAGAGTTTAGATATTTGTTGGTCTGCTGGTAACTGTTCAGGCTTATCTTTTACGATAACTTGTAAAAAGTCTTTTTCTTTTTCAAGTTCTTCAAAAGCTAATTCATAGCTATTTGTTTGACCTACACGTTCAGCAATTTCTTGAAACAGTTCAATATCTTCTTCCTTAAAATCTGTTGCTTCACGTCCACGATATTCTGTTTTGTTGAGGTGATAGCCTCGTTCTTCAAGATGCTGAACAATTTTACGTACTTGCTTCTCACTCAATCCAGACTTTTGGGCGAATTCTTTTGTTAACATATGACCTAAATCCTTTCTACAATCTGTTTAGACGGTTGTCAGTGTGCGTCCAGTGAGCCGTCAGACTTACTTACCATTTATTGTAGTCGCTTTATGTGTTGTTTTCAAGGACTTAGTTGTTAGGATTTTTACGCAGATTCATTTTGATCAGTAATGGATAAATGATTTTACGAGGTAAACGATTAGCAAACACGTATTTCAAAATATAACAAGACTTTACGCTTGTACCATAAATATCTTTAGTTAAAGGAATATTTGCTTTGATATATAAATCGAGTGGGACAGGTTTGCTATTACGATCAAGTGACGGTTGCACATATGGGATTTGACTTTGCTTTTCAAAACCATGCTGAGTTAAGAAACGTCTACGAAAGGCGATGTCATCTGCGGTATGTGCATCTACTTCAGGTGTTTCAAATGTAGATTCAAACATAAAGAAGTTCACATTTCTGCCGTGTAGCTGGTTGGCCAAATCGTTAATACGTTCTTCAGTGTGTTGAAGCACTTGTTCTAAATAGTGTTCGCATTTTTCGCCAGGTTCAGCAAGTAAGTAGATAATAAATCCAGCGTTAGTTGTGGCTTCGTAATGTGCTGTCGCAAAACCAACGACACGATTATCTTCAATACCTACAAGAAAAACATAATCATTTTGTGTTTTTTCTGTTTTCAAAGATTGAACAAAAACGGATTCATCCTCAGTTACGAGTGGATTCAGTTTGTTTTTATAAAAATCTAATGCGGGTTTATACCATTTATCGTGTATTGACTTAATTTGAATCATTTCCATAATCAATCACCTCTTTTGTTGCATTTAGTATAACATATCTTGTTGCTGATAGATTTGTGGAAATATAGCTGTTTATGTAAAAGAAAATAAGACAAGAACCTTGATAATAAAAAGGTTCTTGTCTTATTTAAGGATAATCAAGTGCAACTACTCAATGTCGCCTTTATGTTCTGATGGATGGTGTTTAAATTCTTGTTGTTGATAAGCGCTGTTCGTTTCTGAAACTTCTGTTTGAGGTTGCGTTAATGTATTTACGAGAATCGCAATCTCACCGTTTGCCACTGCTTCTTTTAAGTGTGCTTTGTCAGAGTCAGCAAGATCAAATCGTGTAAATGCAGCTTCTTCAGGATCTTCTCCGATAAAGAAACGCATAAATTTGTCACTGACTGTACCTGTTGTGGATTTGTGTTTCACTTCAGAATTGTTGAAGCGATTTGTTTCGAATTTGTCTTTACTAATAATTGTAATTTCATGTTCCTTATAACCATCATTTAACAATGCATCAACAGCTTTAATCGCATCTGCTTCAGTTTTTACCAAATTAAATTGAGTCAACTGTGGCGCCTCCATTCATCATTAATTAATGTTAACGTACCCTATAACATAAAAACTTAAACTTTTAATATCTTTTATTATGTCTATAAACAATTGTATTTGTAAAGAAAATTATATAAAGTTCTGAAAATATGAGACTTCGCTTGGTAGTATTGCGAAAGGACAGTAAATTTGCTATTATCAGTTAATAATTTATTAGGACTCATATAATCTGAAGAATATGGCTTTAGAAGTTTCTACCATGTTGCCTTAAACAACATGACTATGAGTAATTACTACATCTGTAACACGCGACGTATGTTTGGTTTCATCATTGTGTGTCTATACATCATAAACAAATCGCAATGAATCTGTGCTAAATGAACGAATATAGCGTTATTTTACAATTGTATGACTATTACTCAAACACCTGAAACGATATTCTCCAGTTTTGGGTTTTTTTCATATCTTGAGGTATCAAGGAGGAATAGTTTTGGATGCATTAAAGAGAAAAGTCATTGAAGATGGTGTGGTGATTGATGAAACAATTCTCAAAGTAGACGGTTTTTTGAATCATCAAATTGATGCTGGATTGATGTATGAGATTGGTGAGGTGTTTTATCAGCAGTTTGGAAGTCAGGGTGTTACAAAAATTTTGACAATTGAGGCATCAGGTATTGCGCCAGCGATTATGGCAGCACATCGTTTTAATGTTCCTTGTTTATTTGCAAAAAAGGCAAAACCGAATACGCTGAGCAAAGGGTATTATCAGACAGATGTTCACTCATTTACTAAAAACAAGACTAATACAGTTATTGTTTCAACCGAGTTTTTATCTGAGGAAGACAACGTCCTCATTATTGACGACTTTTTAGCGAATGGTGAAGCCGCACTAGGTTTACATCGTCTAGCACAACAGGCAGGTGCTAAAACAGTCGGTGTAGGGATATTGGTTGAGAAAAGTTTCCAACCCGGACGTACTCGCCTAGAAGAAGCAGGACTGACAGTTTCATCACTTTGTCAAGTTGCCTCTTTAAAAGGAAATAAAGTAACGTTGCTAGGAGATGCAGAGTAATGAAACGTTTTTTATTAAGTCTACAACATTTATTGGCGATGTATGCGGGGGCCATTTTAGTCCCTATCATTGTCGGAACAAGCTTAGATTTTTCAAACGAACAAATTGCGTACCTTGTAACCGTTGATATTTTTATGTGTGGTATCGCTACTTTTTTACAAGTCTATAAAGGTATAGGGATAGGACTGCCGGTCGTCTTAGGATGTACGTTTACTGCGGTAGCACCCATGATTTTAATCGGTCAGACAAAAGGGATAGATGTCTTGTACGGTTCACTCTTTTTATCAGGGTTAATGGTTATTTTAATTGCACCATTTTTTGCCTCATTGGTTAAACTTTTTCCACCAGTTGTAACAGGAAGTGTCGTAACAATTATTGGTATTACACTTATGCCTGTTGCAATGAACTACTTAGCAGGTGGGCAGGGTGCTAAAGACTATGGGGATCCAAAACATATTATTTTAGGACTAGTGACACTTGTTATTATTTTAATATTACAGCGTTTTGCACAGGGGTTCTTAAAGTCTATCGCAATCTTATTGGGACTTATTATTGGCACTATCGTTGCTAGTGTGTTTGGATTAGTTGATCTTCATCAGGTAGGTCAAGCACATTGGTTTGAATTGCCGAGACCTTTTCGATTTACAGGATTTGCATTTGACTTCGGTGCAACGATTGTCTTTTTTATTGTCGCACTTGTAAGTCTGATTGAATCAACAGGGGTTTATCATGCATTAAGTGAAATTACCGGCAAATCTTTAACGCGTAAAGACTTTCGAAAAGGCTATATGGCAGAAGGTATGGCGATTACGTTAGGTTCGATTTTTAATGCATTTCCGTACACTGCATATTCACAAAATGTGGGACTTGTATCGTTATCAGGTGCAAAAAAGAATGATGTGATTTATGGCATGGTGATTTTGCTTGTTATTTGTGGTTGCATACCTAAGCTAGGGGCATTGGCTAATATCATTCCATTGTCTGTACTTGGAGGTGCTATGTTAGCAATGTTTGGTATGGTTATGGCGTACGGTATGCGTATTCTCAATGATATTAACTTTAAAAATCAAAACAACTTGCTTGTGATCGCCATTTCAGTTGGATTGGGGGCAGGTATCACAGCAGTGCCTGAAGCATTTCAAGCATTAGGTGAGCAGTTTGCATGGTTTACACAAAACGGTATTGTACTAGGCACTGTGTCAGCAATTGTATTAAATTTGTTTTTTAATGGTCTAAACTATCAACAAAATCAAGAAAATGTGAAATAATATAACTAACAATTTGAATGGAGGCTGTATAGAAATGTGGGAAAACAAGTTTGTAAAAGAAGCGTTAACGTTTGATGATGTATTGCTTATCCCGGCTGAATCAAATGTATTACCAAAAGAAGTGGATTTAAGTGTGTCACTATCAGATAAGATTAAGTTGAACATTCCAATCGTATCAGCAGGTATGGACACAGTCACAGAGTCAAAAATGGCAATCGCAATGGCACGTCAAGGCGGTCTAGGTGTTATTCATAAAAATATGAGCATTGAAGACCAAGCAGACGAAGTACAAAAGGTAAAACGCTCAGAAAATGGTGTCATTACAGATCCATTTTATTTAACGCCAGAAGAGAGTGTCTACGAAGCAGAAGCACTAATGGGTAAATACCGTATTTCAGGTGTACCTATCGTTGACAATAAAGAAACACGAAAACTTGTCGGTATTCTTACAAATCGTGATTTGAGATTTATTGAAGACTTTTCGATCAAAATCTCAGATGTAATGACAAAAGAAGACTTAATTACAGCTCCAGTCGGTACAACATTAGAAGAAGCAGAAAAAATTCTTCAAACACATCGTATTGAAAAGTTACCATTAGTAGAAAATGGTGTTTTAGAAGGTCTTATTACTATTAAAGATATTGAAAAAGTACATGAATATCCATATTCAGCTAAAGATGATCATGGGCGTTTACTTGTTGCAGCAGCAATCGGCATTGCAAAAGATACAGCAATTCGTGCGAAAAAACTAGTAGAAGCGGGCGTGGATGCATTAGTTATTGATACAGCACATGGCCATTCCCAAGGTGTCATCGATCAAGTTAAACACGTAAAAGAAACTTATCCAGAAATTACAGTGATAGCAGGTAATGTTGCAACAGCAGCAGGAACAAAAGCATTGTTTGAAGCCGGTGCAGATGTAGTCAAAGTAGGTATCGGACCGGGATCTATTTGTACGACACGTGTGGTGGCAGGTGTAGGTGTACCACAAATTACAGCAATTTATGACTGCGCCACTGAAGCACGCAACCATGGCAAAGCAATTATTGCAGACGGCGGTATTAAATTCTCTGGTGATATCGTTAAAGCACTTGCAGCTGGTGGACATGCCGTAATGCTAGGCAGCTTATTAGCAGGAACGAAAGAAAGTCCGGGACAAGTCGAAATGTTCCAAGGACGTCAATATAAAGTATATCGTGGTATGGGATCACTAGGTGCGATGGCAAGCGGTTCAAACGATCGTTATTTCCAAGAAGATAAAACCCCTAAAAAATATGTACCAGAAGGTGTAGAGGGTCGAATTGATTACAAAGGACCTTTACAAGATACGATTTATCAACTTATTGGTGGTGTGAAGAGCGGTATGGGTTATACAGGCTCTCATAACTTACAACAACTCCGTGATGAAGCACAATTTACAAAAATGAGTGCGGCAGGTCTAGCGGAGAGTCATCCACATGATGTTCAAATTACAAAAGAATCACCAAACTACTCATTCTAAGGTTAAAGGAGTACAAATAGTATGGAAATGGCAAAAGAACAAGAGCTTATTCTTGTCCTAGATTTTGGTAGTCAGTATAACCAATTAATTACACGTCGTATTCGTGAAATGGGCGTATACAGTGAACTGCATGACCATGAGATTTCAATCGATGAGATTAAAAAGATGAATCCTAAAGGCATCATCTTATCAGGAGGTCCAAACTCAGTATATGAAGCGGACGCTTTTACAATTGATCCAGAAATATATCACTTAGGTGTACCTGTACTAGGTATTTGCTACGGGATGCAGCTGACGACCAAGCTATTAGGTGGCAAAGTAGAGCGTGCGAATGAGCGAGAGTATGGCAAAGCAATCATCAAAGCAAAATCAGACGAACTTTTCCACGGTTTACCGGAAGAACAGACGGTATGGATGAGTCATTCAGATAAAGTGATTGAAATTCCAGAAGGTTTTGAAGTAATTGCAGATAGTCCAAGTACACAATATGCAGCAATAGAAGACAAGTCACGTCGCATCTATGGTGTGCAGTTCCACCCAGAAGTACGTCATACAGAGTTTGGCAATGATTTACTACGCAATTTTGTTCGTCGTGTTTGTCAATGTACAGGCGAATGGACGATGGAAAACTTTATCGACATTGAAGTGCAGAAAATTCGTGAAAAAGTGGGCTCACGTAAAGTATTGTGTGCAATGAGTGGCGGTGTAGACTCATCTGTTGTCGCGGTATTGTTACACAAAGCTATTGGTGATCAATTGACATGTATTTTTGTGGATCACGGCTTATTGCGTAAAGGTGAAGGCGACATGGTTATGGAGCAGTTTGCGGAAGGCTTCAATATGAATATCATCCGTGTTAACGCAGAAGAACGTTTTATGTCAAAACTGGCAGGTGTTTCAGATCCAGAAAAGAAACGTAAAATTATTGGAAACGAATTTGTGTACGTTTTTGACGATGAAGCATCCAAGCTAGAAGGGGTAGACTTCCTTGCACAAGGCACACTCTACACAGATGTTATTGAGTCGGGAACAAAGACGGCACAAACAATCAAGTCACACCATAATG
Source organism: Staphylococcus sp. 17KM0847 (assembly GCF_013463155.1). Lineage (NCBI taxonomy): Bacteria > Bacillati > Bacillota > Bacilli > Caryophanales > Staphylococcaceae > Staphylococcus > Staphylococcus xeri. The sequence continues at coordinate 1,947,219 of NZ_CP040781.1, read as the reverse complement.
TAGGTGGACTACCAGAAGACATGGAATTCGAACTGATCGAACCAATTAACACATTGTTCAAAGATGAAGTGCGTGCCCTTGGTATCGAGTTGGGTATTCCTGAACACCTCGTTTGGCGTCAACCTTTCCCAGGCCCAGGTCTAGGAATTCGAGTTCTTGGTGAGATTACAGAAGATAAGTTAGAAATTGTCCGTGAATCAGATGCGATATTACGAGAAGTTATTCGTGAAGAAGGTTTAGAGCGTGACATCTGGCAATACTTTACAGTTCTTCCGGATATCCGTTCTGTTGGTGTAATGGGCGACTATCGTACATACGACTATACAGTAGGTGTTCGTGCAGTCACATCAATCGACGGTATGACGAGTGACTTTGCTCGTATTGATTGGGAAGTGTTACAAAAGATCTCTACACGTATTGTAAATGAGGTAGACCACGTTAACCGTGTTGTGTATGATATTACATCTAAACCCCCAAGTACAATCGAATGGGAATAATTAAATAGTATGTAATTTAAGGCTAGAATGACCGTTGTTGCACGGTTTCTAGCCTTTTTGTTTTATCTTTGAATACGTTCGGCTAGAAATTGATGTATTTCGCAAATTTTTCAGCGACTTGATCCCGTTGTTTTTCAGTGACGTGTGCGTATATATCCATTGTAGTTTTTATATCGTCATGACTTAGTCTATCTTGTATCTATTGGATAGATAGACTCTCTTCAAATTTGAGGAATTAGCTGACACATAGCAAACTTCTATTTACAGTACGTCGATGACCGTGTTGGCGAATGTTAACCGTTTCAAAATAATGTAAGTTCATTTGCAACATTATGCAAAATATCACCGTAATTTTTAGTAAGGTTTTGACAAGATAAGGGGGTCTCAAATCACGACACCATATATAAGTACACCAACCATATTGCTATTGTGGTAACGTGGATATAAATAAAGGGAATTCTCTAAAAATAAGCGTATGCACCGTTCTATTGGGTGGCTTACTTAGGTCTGTCTTTCAGTGCGGGGGTGAGCAGTAAACAAATAGTATAATAATAGTGGTAGTTTTTGTGAGGATATTAGAATGTTTTTCATCTGTGTAGTTATTATATGGCATAAATGACTCGGTTATTATAAAAAAGTTGTTGACACAATATATAGTGTTTTTTACTCCGATCATCTTTAAAGTAAGCTATAATTTTGGTTTAAAACACAATATATAGTGTTAGACTTTTCATAGAGTTTAATAAGGCTAATATGTTATTATAATAGATGAATGATCTAATGGGCCAATGAGTTTATCTCAAATGGCCCCTTTTTTATGGGGGATAGTAGGTTTATGGATGAAAAGGTATATAAAACAGTTGATGAAAGAATAGAAATATTGAAGTCAAGAAATATGCAGATAAGAAAAAATGCGACAAGAGAAATAAAAATTCTGGAAAGCAACAATTATTATAACTTAATAAATGGATACAAACATTTGTTTTTGGATTATGAAGAAATGAAAAAAAGAGGTAATAAAGAAGATTTTTATAGAAATGGTACTAAGCCAAGTGAATTATATGAAGTAATGCAATATGATAATAATATGCGCAGTATATTTTTACAGTACCTTTTATATATAGAGGAGAAAGTAAAGCACGCTATTGTGCAAGCTTTTTATGAAAATCACACTCATGAAAACTTACATAAAGAGTTTGAATACTTAAAAGACAAGTACTATAATACTACAAAAACTTACTTTATTGAAAGAACAAACAATAAGGTCCATTACCAATATACATACACTAGTAAAAAAGATGGAATACCAGTGCGCAGTCAAATTATTTCAGAATCTGATTATATACCTTTAAGTAGAGAAAAAGAGTATAAAAAATTTTATGATAATGTAACATCGGTTATTAGAGATCAAAAAGGTAAAAAAGAATCAATAAAGTCATATAAAAATAATCATGGATACGTGCCTCTTTGGATATTGACTAATATTTTAACTTTAGGTAACATCAGCCATTTATTTATAATTTTAACAGATAATGTAGCTTTTAGAGCAATGGACATACTTGGAATAACTCACAAAAATAAGGAAGAAGATTTATATAATATGTATAAGGTTTTAGGCATATTAACTTTGTATCGAAATATTTGTGCTCATAATGAGCGTTTCATTTGCACTTCTCATGGAAAAAATATTGACGATTATTTTATGGATTTTGGTAAATCATTACCTTACTATAAAGACCCTAAAAATCATAATGCTAAATTAAAAAAATACCAAATAAAAGCGAGAAGAAAATGTAAACATGGTATGTTTTCTCTGGTTTTTAGTATTTCTATATTTTTAGATAATAAAGAAAGAAAAGATTTTGTTAAGAGCATAAAAAAAGAGGATAATAAAATTAATAATAGAATTAAAACAATTGAAATTGATATCTTAAAAAAAGATATTGGTTTAAAATTAGACGTTCAGAAGCATGTCAGTTTGATTAAAGATAATAATATTAATGCCAATGTTTGAATGGTCTGATGTGATTTAAGTTTAATTATAAACCATTTCACGCATGCAGGCATTGAATACGTTATTTAATAATTGATGTAAGTTGATAAGAAGTACCCCATATCAAAGCAATGATATATCAATGGTTATAAGTTAATACAAACCAACGAAAAACAGTCATTTCATCGACTGGGAATAGAAGTATAGGAAATGATAGAGGGGGCTGGGACATAAGGTTTCAGTTCCAATAAGAGAAACACCACTGTACTTTGTTGAAAATTAACACTTATCTTGCTGATTTTCTTATATTTAGTGCCGTAAGGGCATTTACAATCTCATATTCGACTTTAGATTGGGTACGTAAGACAATCTTTTGAAACCGAAATTAGCCTTCAGATTTCCGAAAGCTGATTCGACATCTATTTTACTTTTTTTGTAGATGCCATTCATTTTGGGGTCTGAAAGCAATTTTTTGTATAATTTTTTAGGAATTCCCAAGTGAAGTTTTTAAGTAATTTTTTATTTGTATTCGGATTTTTAGCTTGTTTCATACATTTGCTTCGCAATGGACAATCGAAACAATCTTCACATCTGTATTCTTTAAAATCTCGACGATAACCGTAATAATCATGTCTAATTCTATATTTGAAGAAATGCAACTCTTTATTATTAGGACACAAGTAATAGTCGTCTAATTCATTGTATCTCCAATTTGAAGAGATAAACGGATCATTTTTAAATTTCTTTTTCCCTTCTTTAATATACATTCCATAAGTGATTAGTGGCGTCTTTTCAAAATCATCCAGTACCATTTTATAATTACTTTCACTACCATAACCTGCATCAACTACAATATACTCAGGAATATCACCATACAAATCTTTCATTTCATTCAAAAATGGTTCTAGTGTCCTTGTATCTCCTGGATTATTATACACATCGTAGGCTAGTATAAATTGATTATTCGTTACTATTTGCAGGTTATAGCCCGGTTTTCATGTGGTCATCTTTCATTCTTATAAATGTCACATCATGATCTGTTGTTGAATAACTCTTTCTATTACCATAAATTTTCTTTTGTTTCTAATACTTAATTTTGCGTTCTCTAAAATCATTAATTGCGTTTTTGTTTTTCTTAATTTGACTTTGTTGCTTTCTCAATTTTTTACGTTCTTGAGTATGAGCAGTGCTGTTAATTTGAGAAGTTAAATGTTTTTCTTTGTTCTCTAGATATGTTTCAATTTGAGTCATCTCTTCTTTTGATCATTCTTTTGAAGATTCTTTTTTAATTTCTGGAATAATTTTCTCAGCTACTAAAGTTTCGTAGAGTGTGTGGGACTTTTCAACAACCGATTGGCTGAACATTTTAGTATTTGCCAGCCATTGAAACGTATATTTATTGGCATTTGCTTCAAGCTTAGTTCCATCTATGTAAACAACATCTTCAGATATTAATTTATCTTCAATTAACTGAGCTCTAAAACCCACAAATAAGGTTTGTAAAATCCCTATCATATGTGGGTTCACTCTGAATCTATTTATAGTTCTGTAAGAAGGTGTTTGTCCTTGGGCAAGCCACATAAGACGACAGCTATCTTTAAGAAGGAATTCTATTTTGCGCCCTGAAAAAAATAGATTGAGAATAGCTATAAAGAAGTATTTTTAACATCATCTTTGGATGGTAAGAAGAGGGACCTCTATGGGTATAATAGTTATTAAACTCCTCATCAGGTATAGATTCAACAATATGATTAATAATAGTAGAAATATCGTTTTGAGGAAATGTAATTTCCGTTTCAATTGGTAGTGTTAGTTGAGACATCTTATAATGTTTGTACTTATAAAGTTCCTCCGTATCGTTTTGTTTGTGGTTATTCATTATTATACGTGAGGACTTTATTTTTTGACTAGAAATTATGTCCCAGCCCCTTCTTTTTATGTTTATTATAGATGTTATATCTTACATTTTATAACATTATTTTGTATGATAAATAAAAAATAGGAGGGTATATCATAAAATGAAAGTAATAGGAGATTTAAAAGGATTGTTTAAATTTGAAAAGAAATTTAATACAGATTTAATGCCTGCAAAATTGAGTGTAGAAGATATATCGGATTTAATATTATTTTTATGCTTTCAAATTATTAGTTTTCTTTTAATATTGATAAATATAATTTTTACTAAAAAAGACAATTTCCTAATGTGGCTTGATCTAATAATTATAGGTGTTTTTTTATTATGTTCGCTTGCGATCTTTTCAATCTTCAAAGATGATATTGAAAGACATAACCTAAGATATTTATTTTATAAAGAATTAAAAACACAAAATGGTGAGGGAGAGTCGGTCGTTTCTAATGAGCCAAGAAAAGTTTACAAAATAGATAGATATTTTTATGACATTACAGAAAAAAAGACAATACAATATACCTTAAAAGAAGAGGTCAAAGGTGCTGACGAAAAAAATGATCTAAAATTTAATGCTAGGTATGTAAAGACAAGGTTGCTGGAGAATGATAATAGTTATGAATTAATAGAAACTTTTAATGGAGAAAAATATAAAAGTGGTTGTTTTTTAATCTGGTCGATAGTTCAAGTATGTTCATGTGTTATTTCTTTAGGTTTATCACTTATTGAAGATGTAAAAAATATATATTGTTTAATATTAATACATGGTATTCCTGCACTTTTTGCAATCATTTGGTTATGGTGTTTAGTTCAACATATAAATTTTAACGCAGAGAAAGAGAATATCTCTAAAATTATGAAGGAATTATAACTAATGTTACAATCTAATGAAACTCTTCTGAGAAACCCCTATCTTGTAGTGAGGAATGGCGTTTTAGGGTACCGTAAACATTATACCACGAATAAGTTATGCTTCTTACATGTGGGGGAGCAATTTGTTTTTCCTTGGTTTGAGGTGGTGAAAAAACTATAGCAATAAATTAGGTTGTTATTGAATCAACATAAGTTTTTATAGTGATAATGGCTTAAATGGATTCTTAACATTCGGAATAACATTAGTAATAATATCACTATAAACTTATAAATATTGATACATAATCTCTTTGATAGAGTGTGAAGAGTTTTGAAGCAGATTCTATGATGAATTGGGAGTTATATATATTTAAGGCTAGAATCCCCGTTATTGTGGGGTTTCTAGCTTTTTTGCTTTGTGAGAGTACAAAATTCTAGTATATAGCGTTGTCTGTATGATTGTCATACACGCTTACAATGAATTGCTATATTATTGTTCAATTTGGAGGTATAGAGTCGTTAAGGATTGTAATAAAGTGATATAAATGGTTGTCGTATTTTGAATAATTGATAAGCAATAGGGCGAATGCACGAATTAAAAGGATATTTAATATCATTAAAAAGTATTATAAAGTGCAGGAGTGATGCAAATTGTCTGTGCTATTAGTGTTAAAGATAACTTTGTTTATTTTAATACTTAATTTAGAAAATTATTGACGGTCTTTTGATTTGAAAGAGATAATAAGACTACTTTAATTTTGTAATAACAGGTGATATCGTAATGAGCTTAACATCACAAAGTAGCGCAAAATACATTATTGGTTATCATGCGACAAAAAAGGACAATGTTGAAGAAATATTGAGAACTCAATGTTTTAAGTATAATAGGTTTAACCGAAAAGTCGTATCTTTACGAGGCAATGCCAAAACAAAAATGCCTAATGACTTAGGAAATGGTGCTTATTTTTTTATAGAAGATCAACGGTTTGTGGTTTCAGCTCAAGAGGTCGCCAAAGCTTATTATAAAAAGGTTAAACAAGCTTCAACTAAATATGATGGTGCGATTATTAAGGCGATGTTAGATAAGTCTGAACGTTTTCTAGGTATTAATTTTAATGAAGCGAGAAATATAATGTTATTTAATGCATACAAAAAAGAAAACCTTTCTAAAATAAATAAGATATTTAATGATGCAATGATTTCTAATAAAACTTACCAAAGAGCTAAAAGAGAGGGGAGAATAGATGGGTTAGCCATAGAGATGTTGATACTCTCATTAGAATCTGAAAATCAGAATATTGATTATGTCATGCTTGATACGCAAATAGAGGTCGATCATCTCATAACAAGAATTCCTAATGCACAAGAAATATGTATTAGGAATCAAAAGATGATTACTAAATTAGAAGAGGTAAAATAATATGGAAATTTTTTTAGATGAAGTTTTAGATATAAATAATTTGGAGATGAGTGACGAATTATTCGAAGTGTTTTTAGAGCGCATGGGTATAAAGTTAGTAGAAGATAAAGCGAGTGCTTACAGAAAGAACGTAGATACGTTATTAAATGAAAAAGATAGAGAGATTAACATAACATGTACATTGAATCATGATATTACGCCAAATAGTCAGCGAGGAGTTGCTGCATAATGGCAGGATTGAAGCTTAAAAACTTTATCGTTGATAAGATGTTATTCAAAGGAAATCCTAATTATATTCCTGAAGAAGATGGGATTGAAATGGACCCGCATATTTCTGTTGAAATTTCTAAAAAGGATCAAAGTGCAGTTGTTAAAATAGATGTTGAAATGAATTATGATTTAGAGAATCCGGTTTATCTTGTTGAGGTTGCTATTGTCGGTGTTTTTGAATATAACCCAGAAGAAGGTGAAGGTGTTACATTTGATGAATTGCTGAGTTCAAATGCGATTGCTATTTTATATCCATATGTTCGAACAATTATCAGTGACTTAACGGCAAGAAGCCACACATATCCCCACTTTACATTGCCAATTATTAATGTTGTGAAAATGTTAAGAGAAGAAGATGGCATTAGATTTGTGGATTGAATCGTGTATTCAAATTAATTTTTTCACTGTATTGGTCAAGGTGTAGATTTTATTTAATAGATAGCCTATTTTTATGTTTCGATATAATGAACGGATACTGGTGATATAAGTTGAGTCAACAGGTATTTTTTATGTGCAGAAAGCTTCCAAAAGTGAATCGTGTATGTTACAGTGTATGATGGTTTAAGACAGGATATGCATAATTTTAGAGTTACTTTAATATGTGAGTATGGGACAGAAGATACTTTAAAGTAAGTGTTTTTAATGTCTTGTTTTCAACAATAGCAATATGATGACGCATTTAATGTTAGACTTCCCCGGTCGAATTAAATGCGATTTTATTATGCATATTCAATCTTCGAGTAGCAATTGTTGATTGGATTCAAACTAAGGAGGATATGTAAAGTGAAGATGGTCATGACTTTTTTTATGACAACATTATTGAGTTTTATTGGCTTTTCCATTGCGGGTTTTCTTGCAAGCAATATTGAATGGTTTCAGATTGCAGGTATGTCAGCATTAGTGGGTTTATTAATAACTTGGACTTTTAATCCGATTACGCCATTTAATTTTAAAAAGCAACATCAATCATAGGTTGTATTGAGTCAAATTCATATAGCTCTTATAACAACAGGCTAGGATATAGTCGATTTTTTAAATAAGTGAGTAAATATCTGAAGTGAAGGTGTGTTTTAACAAACTTTTTACTTTGGACTATTATTGCCGAGGCGGGACTAAGAAAGCTTTTTCAAAAGTGAGTATGCTTAGTCCTGTTTTCTTTATGTTGTGTCATAATAGAAAGTAATACAGTAGGAGGTGAGGAGTAGTGATTGGTGTCAGTGCATGTTTAATAGGACATGAAGTTCGGTATGATGGAGGGCATAAGCGCCAAAAAGAACTACAACAATTGGTAGATGAGGGGCGTGCAGTTCCAATATGTCCAGAGGTTTTAGGTGGGCTGTCTACACCACGTGAACCTTCTGAAATAGTAGATGGTGACGGTATGTCTGTCTGGAAAGGGCAAAAGCGTGTAAAAACTGTGTCCAATCATGATGTGACAGATGCTTTCACACTAGGGGCACAACGCGCATTAGCATTACTTCAATCCTACAATATTGATACAGTGATTTTAAAAGAAGGCAGTCCATCATGTGGGAGTACAGAAATATATGATGGTGGATTTCAAGGGATGAAAAAAGCAGGTATGGGTGTGACGACAGCATTATTACAATATCACGGTATTCAAGTGTATAACGAGTATAATTGGCATATGTTAAATATATAATGAGTCGAGCGGTACGATAACAATGTGTTTAAAAGTTATTGTGCTGTTTTTTTATGATTTAATTCGATAGAAGTGATAACTTTTTATAATATAAGACATTTTTAATTGTCATTTCTGTATTAATGTGACATACTTTTATATATTAGTATGACACATTAAATTTTATGAGGTGAACTAGTATGGCAAAGTTAGTCTATGCTTTTGATGAAGGTCACAAAGATTTGAAAGACTTGTTAGGTGGTAAAGGTGCGAATCTATCAGAGATGAAGCGATTAGGTCTTCCAGTACCTGATGGTTTTACAATTACCACGGAAGCATGTATTGATTATCTACAACGTGGTCAAGCATTGTCTGAAGAAGTCAAACAACAAATACAAGTGCAATTAGATGCTTTTTCTGAGCGTACAGGTAAAGCTTTTTCCTCAGATGACAACTTACTACTTGTTTCTGTACGAAGTGGTGCTAAAATTTCGATGCCGGGTATGATGGATACAATCTTAAATCTAGGTTTAAATGATGAGAATGTTGAGAAATTAGCACAGAAGACCAATGATGCACGTTTTGCTTATGATTGTTATCGCCGTTTACTTCAAATGTTTGGAGAAGTTGTTTATAACATTCCTATGACGTCATTTGATACATATTTTAATCAATATAAGCGAGAACACGGATATGATAATGATGCAGATATTCCAGCAGAAGATTTAAAAGTCATCTGTCAGCACTATAAAGAAGTCTATATAGAAGAGGTATATAAGCCATTTCCGCAAGAACCGATTCATCAGCTATTGGAAGCGGTAGAAGCGGTGTTTAAGTCATGGGATAATGATCGTGCTCGTGTATATCGTGAGCTCAATGATATCCCACATGACATAGGCACAGCTGTTAATGTACAAGAGATGGTATTCGGCAATAGTGGCTCAAAAAGTGGAACGGGTGTTGCATTTACACGTAATCCAGTAACAGGTGAGGCAAAGTTATTTGGGGAGTATTTGCTAAATGCACAAGGAGAAGATGTTGTTGCCGGTATTCGTACACCTCAGGATATTGCGACGCTTAAGGCCCAATTACCACATGTACATGAGGCGTTTGTGAAGGTATCAGAACAGCTTGAGGCACATTATAAAGATATGCAGGATATTGAATTCACAATTGAGAATGAGCAACTTTATATCTTACAAACGCGTAATGGTAAACGTACTGCTAAAGCGGCAATTCAAATTGCAGTAGACCTTGTAGAAGAAGGAGTATTGAATAAGAAAGAAGCTGTAACAAAAGTAGATGTTAAGTCTATTGATACATTGCTACATCCGACATTTGAAGAAGAAGCATTAAATGCTGCAGAAGTTATTTCGAAAGCAGGTTTACCGGCAAGTCCGGGTGCAGCAACTGGACGTGTTGTTTTTTCAGCTGAAGATGCAAAGTTATGCGCTGAACAAGGGGAGAAAGTTATTTTAATGCGTCCAGAAACATCACCTGAAGATATTGAGGGGATGATTGCGAGTGAAGCGATTGTTACAACACATGGTGGTATGACATCTCATGCAGCGGTTGTAGCTCGAGGCATGGGTAAATGCTGTGTTACAGGATGTTCCGATTTAGAAATAGATACAGTGAATAAAGTTGTTACTTACTCAGGTGGTAAAATTCATGAACATGATGAAGTGTCAGTAGATGGTGCGAATGGTGATATTTATGTTGGTGCCATTGAAACAACACATGCTGAAAATAGTGAAGCTTTCGACCAGTTTATGCAATGGACTGAAGAAGTAGCAAGATTAAAAGTACGAATGAATGCTGAAACAAAGACTGATATTGAATCAGGTTATCAATTTAATGCAACAGGTATAGGTCTTGTGCGCACGGAACATATGTTTTTTGGTGCGGAACGCTTAGTAGAGATGCGTCGCTTTATTCTATCATCCGATCGAGAAGCGCGTATGCAAGCATTAAATAAAATAAGAGGTTACCAAACAGAAGATTTTGAACAAATATTCCGCTTATCTGGTGAACGACCAACGATTGTCCGTTTATTAGACCCACCATTACATGAATTTTTACCAAAAGGTGACGTGGAAGTTCGCAATGTTGCAGAACAACTTAATATTTCAGAGCAACAGCTCAATAAACGTATCGCAGAATTACATGAAACAAATCCGATGCTTGGACATCGTGGTTGTCGACTAGCGATTACTTATCCTGAATTATATGTGATGCAAGCGGAAGCCATTATGGGAAGTGTTGCACGTCTGAAAGCAGAAGGTATTGAATGTCATCCGGAAATTATGGTACCACTTGTTTCTACAGTTGAAGAGTTTAAAATATTGAAGACACAGATTGTGGAATGTATTGATCGTATTGCTCAAGAAACAGGACAAACACTATCTTATTTAATCGGTACAATGATTGAAACACCTCGAGCATGCTTGATTGCAAATGATTTAGCAGAAGTATGTGACTTCTTTAGCTTTGGTACAAATGATTTAACACAATTAACATACGGCTTCTCACGTGATGATGCCGGCAAGTTTATTAATGAGTATGTAACAAATGCAATTTTAAAAGTAGATCCATTCCAAACTATTGATGTGGATGGTGTCGGTGCATTGATTCGCATCGCAGTAGAAAAAGCGAAAGAAGTCAATCTAAATATTAAAATAGGCGTTTGTGGAGAGCTAGGCGGTGACCCTAAGTCTATCCGTTATTTTAATGGCTTAGATATTGATTATGTATCATGTTCACCATTTAGAGTACCGGGTGCGATGTTGGCAGCAGCACAAAGCGAGGTTTAGAGAGGACGAGGTATGTGTGAGTAAGCAGTTAACAATATTCATTGTGTCAGACTCTTTAGGAGAAACGGCACAACGTATGACACATGCGGTGATGGGACAGTTTCCTAATCTTGAGCAAATTGAAATCAAAAAGTTTCCATTCATTAATAATGAAGAAGACTTGTATCGTATATTGGAACTTGCTGTGACAAAAGGTGCGATTGTGGTAACAACAATTGTCTCGCGTCATTACAATAATATGGGAAAGGCTTATGCAGTAGAACACGGGATTCCTTATGTGGATTATATGTCGGAATTGATGGGGTTTGTACAAGAAAAGACAGGTATCGCTCCGACATCAGAGACAGGTATGATACGGAAAATGGACGATGATTATTTCAAGCGTATTGAAGCTATTGAGTATTCTGTGAAATATGATGATGGTAAACATTTTACAGATATTGGAGAAGCGGATGCGTTAATTTTGGGTGTTTCACGTACATCAAAGACACCACTGAGTATGTATTTAGCAAACAAGGGGTACAAAGTTGCGAATATTCCTCTCGTGCCTGAAGTCAAAATTCCAGATGAAGTATTCAAGCAAAAGCATCTTAAAGTCTTTGGTTTAACAGCAAGTCCGCAATATATCATGAATATACGAACTGAGCGTGTGAAAGTGCTTGGGATTTCTGGAAAAGCATATTACAATGACTTGGCACGTATTAAACAAGAGCTCGCGTATGCAGAAGAAATTTTTGATCGCTTGAATGCAATAGTGATTAATACAGAATATCGTTCGATTGAAGAGTCTGCGTTTTATATTGAGAAATATTTACAAAAATAAAAAAACGGCACATTTTGATAATTATTTCAAAATGTGTCGTCTTTTTATGATGATTTTGTAGTTATTATTTGACACGTTTATTATTATGGTCTGTTGTCGGTACGATAAAATAGAGTACTGCAAAGATAAAGACAGATAGAAATGTTACAGTTGCAGTAACTGCAGGACTCAAGTTAAACAATACAGACGATAATGCACACAATGTACTTGCGATAATCACAATAAGGTAAATGCGTTCTTTTATCTTTTGTGCCATATTTTTCACCTCTTTATTCAATTTAATCATACCAAAAGTATTTGGATATTCAATATTTGCACAGAATTTTCATAATATTTTTGTTCTAAAAGGATTGTAGTTTATTGCGGTGTTCTTTATAGTATGATATAGTCCTAACAATTACTATCCAAATCACTTTAACGCTTTAACGTAGAAAGGGTGAAAAATTTTGCGGAAAGAATCACAATGGAAAACATCAACAGGATTTATATTGGCAAGTGCAGGTTCTGCCATCGGTCTTGGTGCAATGTGGAAGTTTCCATACATGGCAGGTATGTATGGTGGCGGCGCATTTTTATTGATGTTTCTAGTATTTACAATATTAGTCGGACTACCGTTACTTATAATGGAATTTATTGTGGGGAAGGTAGGACGTACATATACAACAGAGATTTATAGTAAACTTACAGGAAAGAAATGGCTTAATATTATCGGTTGGAATGGGAACATTGCCGTTTTTGTGTTATTTGGTTTTTATAGTGTTATTGGTGGTTGGATTGTCATTTATATCGGCATAGTATTAATGCAATTATTACATGTTTTGCCATCTGGTTTGAAAGATATTCAGTTTGAGCAGATTATTAGCAACCCTGTTTATACGATTATGGGGCAGTTTATTTTTATTGGCTTAACATGTGTCATCGTGATGTTAGGCGTACAAAAAGGACTGGAAAAAGCATCGAAAATTATGATTCCGCTACTTTTTATCTTTTTACTTGTCATTGTCGCAAAGGCATTGTCATTGGAAGGTGCAATGGAAGGTGTACGTTATTTAATGCAACCCCGTGTAAGTGATATTACGATGGAGTCTATGCTTTTTGCGCTCGGTCAATCTTTCTTTGCACTATCACTAGGTACGACAGGTATGATTACATATGCCAGTTATGCTTCTAAAGAAATGACGATTAAATCCTCAGCGCTCACTATTGTTGTGATGAATATTTTCATCTCTGTCTTAGCTGGGTTAGCTATCTTTCCAGCATTACAAGCATTTGGATATGAACCCACAGAAGGACCGGGGTTACTGTTCAAAGTACTTCCATTAGTATTTGCGAAAATGCAATTTGGGACACTGTTTTATGTCATTTTTCTAGTGTTATTTTTATTTGCAGCTTTAACATCTTCAATTTCATTGCTAGAATTAAATGTTTCGAATTTAACGCGTAATGATAATGCTAAGCGCTCACGTGTTGCATTGTTAACAAGTTTTGCCGTACTAATCATTAGTATTCCAGCTATGTTATCGTTTGGATCATTAAGCCATATACAGTTTGGTGCAGGTACAATATTTGATAATATGGACTTCTTAGTATCTAATTTATTGATGCCACTCGGTGCGCTTGCGACAACATTGGTTGTTGGTCAACTTCTTGATAAGGATTTACTTATACAGGGATTTGGTCGAGATACATTTAAGTTGTTTTATCCATGGTACATACTCATTAAATTCATATTACCTTTCGTTATTTTAGCAGTATTCATTTTACAATTGATATAGTGTCGCTATCAATTATTAAAGTCATTCGGGAGCGGGACAGAAAGCGCGTTTTTGCCAAAAGCTTTCTTAGTCTCACTCCCGATAATTATATGGTGTGCAGTTATAAAGTGTGAGAGTATACATCACGTTTTTATTTGTAATCCATATGTTTATTTGGTAATTCGCTATGGTAGACAAAGTAGGTGAGGTCTGCAATCATATGTTGGCTGAGTTGTTGAATATGTGGTGTAATAGGAACGCCATGGCTTTCTAGAATATCAAGACGACCGAACCAAAATAGAACGTCTAAAATATGATAAGCGCTACGAAAATCAGGATGTAATGGATATGACCAAGAGAAAGTATATGTGTAAATATTTTGAGTGTGATTTAAGTGATTGATATATTTTTGCAACGGCTCATGAAAATAATGTTTTGTAATATAGTCACGTTGTTGTTGCGCAGTTTGAATATCCATTAAGTTTGGTACATTTAGCCCTGCACGTTCAGTGATACGCTGAAATTGTTGAGGGGCTAATTTTTTATGTTCATTTTTGATATAGATGTCACCTTCTGAGGTTGTTACACCGATAAAGGTTGGGAGCGTGTAAACAGATGTCTTATCCAGTAATAGAATAGGTTGATAGAGTAACTCTAATCCTTTTGATTTGCCGTATTGTTGTTGATGTTTTGTCATTAATTTTAAAATGTCTTCGCTGCATAAGTCTTGCCATTGTATATCTGGGAATAGCGCATCTTTGAGTGCTTGAAATTCATGGGCTTTATACTGACCATCGTGTGGTGTGTCAGGTTGAAGAATGCCACTTAACATAACCGCATTGTGAATAAGGTGTGATGTTTCGGAAGATTGGAGTAATGCTTGAACACTCATTGCACCTGCAGATTGTCCCATTAATGTAATACGAGAGGGATCGCCACCAAATGCAGCAATATGATGATGAATCCAATGTAAAGCACATTGTTGATCGGATAATCCGTTATTCTTATCCCACTCAGGATGAATTGCAGACCAATCAAGAAATCCAAGTGCGCCGAGCCGATAGTTACATGTCACCACAATGACAGGTGCCTGTTTGACAATCATTTCTCCTTGATAAAGGTATTGTGCACTATGACCATTGACGAAACTTCCACCATACAAATATAAGATAACAGGTAGAAGATTATCATTCGGTTTGATATGTGGGCGCCAAATATTCAGTGTTAGACAGTCTTCGTGCTGTGAATGAGTGAGATGTTGAATTGAGAAAAAGTTTTCAAGTGTGTTAAAAGGCTGAATAGGTATCGCACCAAACTGCGTCGCATCTAACTCACTTGACCAAGGTTGATCAATAGGTTGAGCGTGTTTAAAGCGCAATGAACCTAAAGGTGGTTGTGCATAAGGAATGCCTTTAAAGACGTCATAATCGTTTTGTCGTTGACCGCGAATGGAACCGAGTGATGTATGAATAACAACCATTTTTTAGCTCCTCTATTTCTTATTGAGATGGATATTACTTTATGTACATTTATTGTAACGATGACGTAAAGATTGTGCAGTATTTTTGAATTGAATTTATAAAAAATATAACTTATAATTCTTATTGAGAAACTAGGGTTTAAGGAGTGCACAATTTGAACACGATAGATTTGATTGGTCATACCCCATTGGTACAGTTGCAACATTATAGTACAGATACAGTAAAAATTTATGCAAAGCTCGAAATGTATAATCCCGGTGGCAGTATCAAAGATCGCCTCGGTAAATACTTGATTGAAAATGGTATTGCACAAGGTCAGCTGAAACGAGGAGGTCAACTTGTCGAAGCGACGGCAGGGAACACAGGTATAGGTCTAGCTCTTGTTGCAACATACTACAATGTGGACTGTGTTATTTTTGCTCCAGAAGGTTTTGCAGAAGAAAAAATTGAAATTATGCGTGTACTGGGGGCAACGATTTATCGAACACCTAAGGCAGAAGGGATGATAGGTGCTCGTCGTCAGGCGCAACAATATGCACAAACACATGGAGCATATTATACAAACCAATTTGAAACGTTGGATAATCCTGCTGCTTATAAAGACACCCTTGCACAAGAATTAATAGAAGCAGTCCCCACCTTTGACTATTTTGTAGCAGGTGCTGGGTCAGGAGGTACATTTTCAGGTGTTGCAGAGGTATTGCAACGATATGGTGTGAAATCAGTAGTCGTTGAACCCACTGGCTCAATTTTAAGTGGTAGTGAGAAGGGCAAGCATGATACGGAAGGCATCGGTGTTGAAGAATGGCCCGTGTTTCTGGATGCATCATTGATTCATGAAGTTCAAGTTGTTTCGGACGATATTGCTTTTCATCATGTGCGCGATTTAGCAAAATATGAAGGATTACTCGTTGGCAGTTCTTCCGGTGCAGCGTTAGAAGGTGCACTACGCATTGCTAAAAAGATTGATCAAGGCAATATTATTGTTATATTTCCAGATGGTAGTGATCGTTATATGTCAAAACAAATTTTTCGATATGGAGGCGTTTAAGTTATGAATAAGAAAACATTATTGATTCACGGAGGTCAAACGACAGACCCATATACAGGAGCTGTGACAACACCTATTTATCAAACGAGTACCTACGAACAAGATGGTATCGGTACTTTAAGACAAGGTTATGAGTATTCTCGAACAGCCAACCCAACACGTACAGCATTAGAATCTGTGATTGCTGACTTAGAACACGGAACACATGGATTTGCCTTTGGTTCTGGTATGGCGGCGATTAGTGCAGTGATAATGTTGCTTGATCAGGGAGATCATATTATTGTCGGGTCAGATGTATACGGTGGAACATATCGAGCAATGACGAAAGTATTTGAACGCTACGGTATTACATTTGACTTTGTGAATACAACAGAATTACAAAATATTAGTGATAAAATTAATGACAATACCAAAATGATTTTTATTGAAACGCCGTCTAATCCATTGTTGCGTGTAACGGATATCCAAGCGGTGAGTGCATTAGCACATCAACATCAATTGTTGACAGTCGTTGATAATACGTTTATGACACCATACTTTCAAACTCCTCTTACTTTAGGAGCGGATATTGTTGTTCATTCTGCAACAAAATATTTAGGGGGACATAGCGATGTGGTTGCAGGACTAGTTGCAGTGGTCGATGAAGCATTAGCTGCACGTATTGCATTTATTCAAAATTCCACAGGTGGTGTATTGGGACCACAAGATAGTTATTTACTGGCACGAGGTATGAAAACATTAGGTTTACGGTTAGATCAAATTGAGAAAAATGCACTAGCAGTTGTGTCAATGTTGCAAAAGCATCCTAATGTCGTGAAAGTTTATCACCCGAGTCAAAAAGACCACTTGAACTATGAAGTACATCAAAAACAAGCGGAGGGCACACCAGGTATTGTGTCCTTTGAAGTGGCGAATGTTGAACAAGCAAAAGCTCTTGTTACAAAAACGCAATATTTTACACTTGCAGAAAGTCTAGGAGCTGTTGAAAGTTTGATCTCTGTGCCAAGCTTAATGACACATGCCTCTATCCCTGCAGATGTACGCGCTAAAGAAGGCATTGCAGACGGCTTAGTTCGTCTTTCATTAGGTATTGAAGATACTGAAGACCTCGTCACAGACTTACAACAAGCATTAGATACACTTGCATAGTATTCGTAAAACATAAATTAGTGAGCGAGATAGCAAGCTTGTTGTTGTGGAAGTTTTCTCATGTTCTAGCTCTTATTAATACTTATTCATGTTTTAAAGCGACACCCTACACGGTTGTCGCTTATTTTTTATGGGTCATATAGAGAAACAGTACTTTTTTAACAAAGTGATGTTATGAAAGGTCTCAATAAATATCGATATAACACAATGATTTTTAATGTGTATGTTTTTAATTCGAGTGGGTTATGCGCTTCATGTAAAAAAAGAGCATTATATCGCAACGTTTGTAATGATAATGTTATATAGAATATATATATTTTCAAAAAGTTTAAGTGTATAATGTTAAAATGTATGGAAAGTGAACCAGTAATTAAGGAGGAAGAGAACGTGCGTAAAAAAGTAATCGCAGCTGTTGTAGGTACATCAGCTATTGCCACAGTTGCAGCAACTGCTGACGTAGAAGCCGCAACGTATCGTGTACAGGCAGGCGACTCTTTATGGTCAATCGCTACAAAATATAATATATCTATCGCGCAGCTGAAATCATTAAATAACCTGAACTCGAATTTGATTTTTCCGAATCAAGTGTTGAATGTATCGGGGCGTAGTCATACAGCAGTGCGTAACACGAATAATACAACAGCAAGACATACATATACCGTACAGGCAGGCGATTCATTATCGTCAATTGCCTCAAAATATGGCACAACGTATCAAAACATTATGCGTTTAAATGGTTTGAATAGCTTTTTGATTCATCCAGGTCAAACATTGAGAATCAGTGGCACAGCAACAACTAATAATACTGCAACAAATACGACAACAAATAGTGGGAATACAACATATTATACCGTCCAAGCCGGAGATTCATTAGGCTTAATAGCTTCAAAATATGGCACAACGTATCAAAACATTATGAACTTAAATGGATTAAATAGCTTTTTGATTCATCCAGGTCAAAAATTAAAAGTAAGCGGTACAGCCACAACGTATAACGCCACAACAAATACAACAGTACGTAGTGGGAATACAACATATTATACGGTTCAAGCTGGAGATTCATTAGGCTTAATTGCCTCAAAATATGGCACAACGTATCAAAATATTATGAACTTAAATGGTTTAAGTAGCTTTTTGATTCATCCGGGTCAAAAATTGAAAGTAAGTGGTACAGCCGTATCGTCACAAAATACAACAAGTAATACTTATACGTCGCCATCGTTTAACCATTCGAACCGTTATGCTTGGGGACAATGTACATGGCATGTTTTTAATAAACGTCAAGCAGCGGGGCGTCCGATTAGTACATATTGGTGGAATGCTAATGTATGGGATGATAATGCAGCGAGAGATGGTTATACAATTACTAACCGTCCAGCAGTAGGGTCAATCTTACAATCAGACCTTGGCTATTATGGTCACGTTGCATATGTTGAGCGTATTAACAGTGACGGGAGTATATTAGTATCAGAAATGAACTTTAGCGCAGGACCGGGTGTTTTAACATACCGAACAGTACCAAGCTATAACGTAGCATCATTTAAATACATTCATTAGAACTTAGATATAAAATAAAAAAGAGTGCAGGACAATTGTTCTGTCTCTTTTTTATTTTTGGTAGAATAGACGTAAGTATTTGATTTATAAATGGCTATATTGCGATATCAGTTAAAGCGTTTTTAAATTTATCACCTGTTTTGCAGGATGTATTATATGATTTTTACAGATAATATGAATATTTTGAATAAATGGAGATGCTTTTATGACATATGAGTGAACAATTATTTTCAATGTGCGAATCCACTATACGTTGTGCCCAATTTTATAGTAATATTGTGTAACTACATGTCGAATGACATGAATAGTTATTTCTAAAATGTTATTTTTTGTATGTTATTTGCAGTGTTTTATCATCTACGTTTTTTTCCTCATATCCGTATTTCAACTACTAAATCTCATTTTTTAATTAAAATTCATGTATGGAGTATGTTATTTTCAAAAAACTAAAGTAAAAACTTGGAGGTCTATATGAGTAACAAATTTGATTTTATTCCTAATAGATTAAATAAATATGCTATCAGAAAATTGTCGTTAGGTACGGCATCATTACTTGTTGGTGCAACGCTTGTTTTTGGCATAGGTCAAGAAGCCCAAGCATCTGAACAAGAAACACAACAACAACAAGGTACAGATGAAACATCGACACCGAATACAGATGAAACACCAACAACAGAACCTGTACAAGAAACGGAGAAAACGGTTGATAGTAGTGTTATCGATGACACAGAAGAATCAGTGACAAACGAAAAAGTATCGGAACAAACTACAACAGAACAGACGCAAGATAAACCGGTTGAAGCAGAACCACAGATAGATTCTGAACAAACAGCTCCTGAACAAAGTGAAGAAAGCGTAGAGTCACCAGTAGCAGAAGTTCAAAATGAAGAGACATCAAAAGCAAAAACAACTGTGCCTGAAACAGACGCAATTGAAAAACTTGAAACACCAGAACCGACTTCAACGTCAGAACAACTTATAGAAACAAATGATAATACGGTACAAGAGCATAAGATACAAGACACGACACCTCAACTATCAAAAGTGAGCAGTGTGGATGCGCAACCAACAGAAGCACCATCAACACTTTATGATGCTGCTGAACAACTCGCAGAAGAAATGGAAAAAGACACGCCATATGCGGTATTTTCGACACGTAGTCTCTCAGGTATGGCAGTGAGAAGTGCAAATACATCGACGAGAGCAGCAGTAACAGGTACTGACACATATACAGGAAAAATTTATGATTACACAGGAGATTTAGTACAAAAGGTAGATGATCCGTCTATAACACTTGCTCCAGAAGAGATCAATTTTTCTCCAAGATTTGTGCAGGGGAAAAGTAAGTCTTATGCATTTTTAATTAATGGTTCAGACACAGTTCAAAGTAAATCACTTGCTGTCAACAATGGAGGAACTATTGTAGCGTATAAAGGAAACTTTATTACGTTGAATAACACAACACCAGAAGCATATGTGTATTTTAGCAATATCGGTTCTTCTAATGGTCATTTGATTGACGCACTCGTAAAAGTAACAATGATTCCGTCAGAAGCAGGCGACCGTGATAATACACGTTACTTTTTAACATCGGGTACAGACGTGTTGTCTATCGCATCAAGAAATGGTGGGGGTGCATCAGCAGAGATCACATTTTTAAACCATCAAGACCAATCAACATTTGATAATTTTTATAATACCGTTCAAGGTGGAAGCATGTCTAAAGCAGATTTATTAGCAGGCTTGGATGCGCTTAAAGGAGAACGTGAAGCAGTCAATGGATTATTGAATGTTTATGACTTAGATGATTATTCGAGCAGTAAAACCAATGAAACACGTAAGTCGATTACTTTCGACCGTGCAGATATTAGTAAACTTTATATTAGTGATGAAAACAGACAACAAGCAACAGCTTTAATGGAGTTGACTGAAGATAAAATCACACTCACTTCCGGTCCAGATGGAAAAGGTGCAACTTATGATAATAATAAACGTGTAACTGTTGAATTCCAAAATACAGAGCAACTGAACTACACGATTACAGGTACAGGGGCAAGTGGTCCAGCATTTGATGTTAAAGGGTTACTCTTACTACCGATCCCACCTTATTTAGTAGAAGAAGTTGAAAATCCGACAGAAGGTGACGGACAAGTTAAACTCGTCCAAACTGTTCCAAGTCGTACAGTGAGTAAACCTGCAACATTGCCGTCAACAATTACAATGGGTGTTCAATTACCACAAGACATCACAGTAACATTAAACGAAAGCAGAACATCAAAATTTACAATTGATCAGAGTGTCAGCACTTCTAATAATATTGTAATCGTACCGGGACAAAAGGGTGTTGAAAACCTTAATATCTTAAAACAATCAACAACATACGATAATATTTATGAATTACCGTTGACATTGACACACGGCTTAACCGTGACAGATATTGAGGATAATACTGAAAAGTGGCAAAGACTTAAAAGCTATTATGATGCAGAAAATGAAAAGTTAGAAGTTCCTGTAACATGGACTTTTAATAACGGCACAACGTCATGGGATAACTTGCAGACAGATAAACCGACAGTGTCTTTATCGTTGTCAGAAGATGTGAAAGCAGCGATCAAGTCGGGTGAATCAGCAGAGCAAGTACAACAAGCACAATTAGCTGTTGAAGAGGCAAAACGTGCAGATCAAGCAGCGAAAGAGGCTTTATCGCAAGCACAAACAGATCAGTTGATTACACAGGCAGAACATGATGCTTTACTGAAAGCGCAAGAAACAGCTGAACAGAAGAAAGCTGAAGCCGAACGACAAGTTGCTGCACTCCCAGAGCAACAAAGAGGTACAATGCCACAGGAGTTAGAAGCATTAACTGGTATAGATGTACCAGCAGTAAATGATGCGAATAACAATAATATCGCGGATGCAGAAGACTTAGCAAAAGCGACAGAGGCAGTAAAGAAGGCGGAAGAAGCCAAAGCGGAAGCAGAAGCTACATTAGCTAAAGTGAAAGAAAATGGCGTTGTAACACCAGAGGAACAAGCGGAAGTAGAAGCAGCGAATGAAGTATTAAAGACAGCGAAAGAAACAGCGCAAGCGTTGGTGAACGAAGTACCAGAAGGTACAAAAGGCAAGCAAGACTTAGTAGATCGCTTAGCAGAAGTGACTGAGGTTACGGTACCAGCAGTAAATGATGCGAATAACAATGGCATCGCAGATGAAGTGGATGCGAAGCTAGCAGAAGCGAAAAAAGCCGTAGAGGAAGCAGAAGCAGCGGAAAAAGCAGCAGAAGCGAAATTAGCGGAAGTAACTGAAGGTGGCATTGTAACGGCAGCAGAAAAAGCGGAAGTAGAAGCAGAGAATGCGAAAGTGACAGCAGCGAAAGAAGCGGCGCAAGCGTTGGTTGACGAAGTACCAGAAGGTACAAAAGGCAAGCAAGACTTAGTAGATCGCTTAGCGGAAGTGAACCCAGTTGAGGTACCAGCAGTAAATGATGCGGATAACAATGGCATCGCAGATGAAGTGGATGCGAAGCTAGCAGAAGCGAAAAAAGCCGTAGAGGAAGCAGAAGCAGCGGAAAAAGCAGCAGAAGCGAAATTAGCGGAAGTAACTGAAGGTGGCATTGTAACGGCAGCAGAAAAAGCGGAAGTAGAAGCAGAGAATGCGAAAGTGACAGCAGCGAAAGAAGCGGCGCAAGCGTTGGTTGACGAAGTACCAGAAGGTACAAAAGGCAAGCAAGACTTAGTAGATCGCTTAGCGGAAGTGAACCCAGTTGAGGTACCAGCAGTAAATGATGCGGATAACAATGGCATCGCAGATGAAGTGGATGCGAAGCTAGCAGAAGCGAAAAAAGCCGTAGAGGAAGCAGAAGCAGCGGAAAAAGCAGCAGAAGCGAAATTAGCGGAAGTAAACAAAGATGGTATTGTAACGGAAGCCGAAAAAGCGGAAATAGAAGCAGAGAATGCGAAAGTGACAGCAGCGAAAGAAGCGGCGCAAGCGTTGGTTGACGAAGTACCAGAAGGTACAAAAGGCAAGCAAGACTTAGTAGATCGCTTAGCGGAAGTGAACCCAGTTGAGGTACCAGCAGTAAATGATGCGGATAACAATGGCATCGCAGATGAAGTGGATGCGAAGCTAGCAGAAGCGAAAAAAGCCGTAGAGGAAGCAGAAGCAGCGGAAAAAGCAGCAGAAGCGAAATTAGCGGAAGTAACTGAAGGTGGCATTGTAACGGCAGCAGAAAAAGCGGAAATAGAAGCAGAGAATGCGAAAGTGACAGCAGCGAAAGAAGCAGCGCAAGCGTTGGTTGACGAAGTACCAGAAGGTACAAAAGGCAAGCAAGACTTAGTAGATCGCTTAGCAGAAGTGAACTCAGTTGAGGTACCAGCAGTAAATGATGCGAATAACAATGGCATCGCAGATGAAGTGGATGCGAAGTTAGCAGAAGCGAAAAAAGCCGTAGAGGAAGCAGAAGCAGCGGAAAAAGCAGCAGAAGCGAAATTAGCGGAAGTAACTGAAGGTGGCATTGTAACGGCAGCAGAAAAAGCGGAAGTAGAAGCAGAGAATGCGAAAGTGACAGCAGCGAAAGAAGCAGCGCAAGCGTTGGTTGACGAAGTACCAGAAGGTACAAAAGGCAAGCAAGACTTAGTAGATCGCTTAGCAGAAGTGAACCCAGTTGAGGTACCAGCAGTAAATGATGCGGATAACAATGGTATCGCAGATGAAGTGGATGCGAAGCTAGCAGAAGCGACAACAGCCGTAGAGGAAGCAGAAGCAGCGGAAAAAGCAGCAGAAGCGAAATTAGCGGAAGTAAACAAAGATGGTATTGTAACGGAAGCCGAAAAAGCGGAAATAGAAGCAGAGAATGCGAAAGTGACAGCAGCGAAAGAAGCAGCGCAAGCGTTGGTTGACGAAGTACCAGAAGGTACAAAAGGCAAGCAAGACTTAGTAGATCGCTTAGCAGAAGTGAACCCAGTTGAGGTACCAGCAGTAAATGATGCGGATAACAATGGTATCGCAGATGAAGTGGATGCGAAGCTAGCAGAAGCGACAACAGCCGTAGAGGAAGCAGAAGCAGCGGAAAAAGCAGCAGAAGCGAAATTAGCGGAAGTAAACAAAGATGGTATTGTAACGGAAGCCGAAAAAGCGGAAATAGAAGCAGAGAATGCGAAAGTGACAGCAGCGAAAGAAGCAGCGCAAGCGTTGGTTGACGAAGTACCAGAAGGTACAAAAGGCAAGCAAGACTTAGTAGATCGCTTAGCAGAAGTGAACCCAGTTGAGGTACCAGCAGTAAATGATGCGGATAACAATGGTATCGCAGATGAAGTGGATGCGAAGCTAGCAGAAGCGACAACAGCCGTAGAGGAAGCAGAAGCAGCGGAAAAAGCAGCAGAAGCAAAATTAGCGGAAGTAAACAAAGATGGTATTGTAACGGAAGCCGAAAAAGCGGAAATAGAAGCAGAGAATGCGAAAGTGACAGCAGCGAAAGAAGCAGCGCAAGCGTTGGTTGACGAAGTACCAGAAGGTACAAAAGGCAAGCAAGACTTAGTAGATCGCTTAGCAGAAGTGAACCCAGTTGAGGTACCAGCAGTAAATGATGCGGATAACAATGGTATCGCAGATGAAGTGGATGCGAAGCTAGCAGAAGCGACAACAGCCGTAGAGGAAGCAGAAGCAGCGGAAAAAGCAGCAGAAGCGAAATTAGCGGAAGTAAACAAAGATGGTATTGTAACGGAAGCCGAAAAAGCGGAAATAGAAGCAGAGAATGCGAAAGTGACAGCAGCGAAAGAAGCAGCGCAAGCGTTGGTTGACGAAGTACCAGAAGGTACAAAAGGCAAGCAAGACTTAGTAGATCGCTTAGCAGAAGTGAACCCAGTTGAGGTACCAGCAGTAAATGATGCGGATAACAATGGTATCGCAGATGAAGTGGATGCGAAGCTAGCAGAAGCGACAACAGCCGTAGAGGAAGCAGAAGCAGCGGAAAAAGCAGCAGAAGCGAAATTAGCGGAAGTAAACAAAGATGGTATTGTAACGGAAGCCGAAAAAGCGGAAATAGAAGCAGAGAATGCGAAAGTGACAGCAGCGAAAGAAGCAGCGCAAGCGTTGGTTGACGAAGTACCAGAAGGTACAAAAGGCAAGCAAGACTTAGTAGATCGCTTAGCAGAAGTGAACCCAGTTGAGGTACCAGCAGTAAATGATGCGGATAACAATGGTATCGCAGATGAAGTGGATGCGAAGCTAGCAGAAGCGACAACAGCCGTAGAGGAAGCAGAAGCAGCGGAAAAAGCAGCAGAAGCGAAATTAGCGGAAGTAAACAAAGATGGTATTGTAACGGAAGCCGAAAAAGCGGAAATAGAAGCAGAGAATGCGAAAGTGACAGCAGCGAAAGAAGCAGCGCAAGCGTTGGTTGACGAAGTACCAGAAGGTACAAAAGGCAAGCAAGACTTAGTAGATCGCTTAGCAGAAGTGAACCCAGTTGAGGTACCAGCAGTAAATGATGCGGATAACAATGGTATCGCAGATGAAGTGGATGCGAAGCTAGCAGAAGCGACAACAGCCGTAGAGGAAGCAGAAGCAGCGGAAAAAGCAGCAGAAGCAAAATTAGCGGAAGTAAACAAAGATGGTATTGTAACGGAAGCCGAAAAAGCGGAAATAGAAGCAGAGAATGCGAAAGTGACAGCAGCGAAAGAAGCAGCGCAAGCGTTGGTTGACGAAGTACCAGAAGGTACAAAAGGCAAGCAAGACTTAGTAGATCGCTTAGCAGAAGTGAACCCAGTTGAGGTACCAGCAGTAAATGATGCGGATAACAATGGTATCGCAGATGAAGTGGATGCGAAGCTAGCAGAAGCGACAACAGCCGTAGAGGAAGCAGAAGCAGCGGAAAAAGCAGCAGAAGCGAAATTAGCGGAAGTAAACAAAGATGGTATTGTAACGGAAGCCGAAAAAGCGGAAATAGAAG
This sequence comes from Staphylococcus sp. 17KM0847, assembly GCF_013463155.1. NCBI lineage: Bacteria > Bacillati > Bacillota > Bacilli > Caryophanales > Staphylococcaceae > Staphylococcus > Staphylococcus xeri. The sequence goes on along the minus strand of NZ_CP040781.1, from coordinate 1,921,065 downwards.
CAGAGAATGCGAAAGTGACAGCAGCGAAAAAAGCAGCTGAAACAGCATTAGCAGAAGTACCAGAAGGTACAGAAGGCAAACAAAAGTTAGTAGATCGCTTAGCGGAAGTGAACCCAGTTGAGGTACCAGCAGTAAATGATGCGGATAACAATGGTATCGCAGATGAAGTGGATGCGAAGTTAGCAGAAGCGACAACAGCTGTAGAGGCAGCAGAAGCAGCGGAAAAAGCAGCAGAAGCGAAATTAGCGGAAGTAACTGAAGGTGGCATTGTAACGGCAGCAGAAAAAGCGGAAGTAGAAGCAGAGAATGCGAAAGTGACAGCAGCGAAAGAAGCGGCGCAAGCGTTGGTTGACGAAGTACCAGAAGGTACAAAAGGCAAGCAAGACTTAGTAGATCGCTTAGCGGAAGTGAACCCAGTTGAGGTACCAGCAGTAAATGATGCGGATAACAATGGCATCGCAGATGAAGTGGATGCGAAGCTAGCAGAAGCGAAAAAAGCCGTAGAGGAAGCAGAAGCAGCGGAAAAAGCAGCAGAAGCGAAATTAGCGGAAGTAACTGAAGGTGGCATTGTAACGGCAGCAGAAAAAGCGGAAGTAGAAGCAGAGAATGCGAAAGTGACAGCAGCGAAAGAAGCGGCGCAAGCGTTGGTTGACGAAGTACCAGAAGGTACAAAAGGCAAGCAAGACTTAGTAGATCGCTTAGCGGAAGTGAACCCAGTTGAGGTACCAGCAGTAAATGATGCGGATAACAATGGCATCGCAGATGAAGTGGATGCGAAGCTAGCAGAAGCGAAAAAAGCCGTAGAGGAAGCAGAAGCAGCGGAAAAAGCAGCAGAAGCGAAATTAGCGGAAGTAACTGAAGGTGGCATTGTAACGGCAGCAGAAAAAGCGGAAGTAGAAGCAGAGAATGCGAAAGTGACAGCAGCGAAAGAAGCAGCGCAAGCGTTGGTTGACGAAGTACCAGAAGGTACAAAAGGCAAGCAAGACTTAGTAGATCGCTTAGCAGAAGTGAACTCAGTTGAGGTACCAGCAGTAAATGATGCGAATAACAATGGCATCGCAGATGAAGTGGATGCGAAGTTAGCAGAAGCGAAAAAAGCCGTAGAGGAAGCAGAAGCAGCGGAAAAAGCAGCAGAAGCGAAATTAGCGGAAGTAACTGAAGGTGGCATTGTAACGGCAGCAGAAAAAGCGGAAGTAGAAGCAGAGAATGCGAAAGTGACAGCAGCGAAAGAAGCAGCGCAAGCGTTGGTTGACGAAGTACCAGAAGGTACAAAAGGCAAGCAAGACTTAGTAGATCGCTTAGCAGAAGTGAACCCAGTTGAGGTACCAGCAGTAAATGATGCGGATAACAATGGTATCGCAGATGAAGTGGATGCGAAGCTAGCAGAAGCGACAACAGCCGTAGAGGAAGCAGAAGCAGCGGAAAAAGCAGCAGAAGCGAAATTAGCGGAAGTAAACAAAGATGGTATTGTAACGGAAGCCGAAAAAGCGGAAATAGAAGCAGAGAATGCGAAAGTGACAGCAGCGAAAGAAGCAGCGCAAGCGTTGGTTGACGAAGTACCAGAAGGTACAAAAGGCAAGCAAGACTTAGTAGATCGCTTAGCAGAAGTGAACCCAGTTGAGGTACCAGCAGTAAATGATGCGGATAACAATGGTATCGCAGATGAAGTGGATGCGAAGCTAGCAGAAGCGACAACAGCCGTAGAGGAAGCAGAAGCAGCGGAAAAAGCAGCAGAAGCGAAATTAGCGGAAGTAAACAAAGATGGTATTGTAACGGAAGCCGAAAAAGCGGAAATAGAAGCAGAGAATGCGAAAGTGACAGCAGCGAAAGAAGCAGCGCAAGCGTTGGTTGACGAAGTACCAGAAGGTACAAAAGGCAAGCAAGACTTAGTAGATCGCTTAGCAGAAGTGAACCCAGTTGAGGTACCAGCAGTAAATGATGCGGATAACAATGGTATCGCAGATGAAGTGGATGCGAAGCTAGCAGAAGCGACAACAGCCGTAGAGGAAGCAGAAGCAGCGGAAAAAGCAGCAGAAGCAAAATTAGCGGAAGTAAACAAAGATGGTATTGTAACGGAAGCAGAAAAAGCGGAAGTAGAAGCAGAGAATGCGAAAGTGACAGCAGCGAAAGAAGCAGCGCAAGCGTTGGTTGACGAAGTACCAGAAGGTACAAAAGGCAAGCAAGACTTAGTAGATCGCTTAGCAGAAGTGAACCCAGTTGAGGTACCAGCAGTAAATGATGCGGATAACAATGGTATCGCAGATGAAGTGGATGCGAAGCTAGCAGAAGCGACAACAGCCGTAGAGGAAGCAGAAGCAGCGGAAAAAGCAGCAGAAGCGAAATTAGCGGAAGTAAACAAAGATGGTATTGTAACGGAAGCCGAAAAAGCGGAAATAGAAGCAGAGAATGCGAAAGTGACAGCAGCGAAAGAAGCAGCGCAAGCGTTGGTTGACGAAGTACCAGAAGGTACAAAAGGCAAGCAAGACTTAGTAGATCGCTTAGCAGAAGTGAACCCAGTTGAGGTACCAGCAGTAAATGATGCGGATAACAATGGTATCGCAGATGAAGTGGATGCGAAGCTAGCAGAAGCGACAACAGCCGTAGAGGAAGCAGAAGCAGCGGAAAAAGCAGCAGAAGCAAAATTAGCGGAAGTAAACAAAGATGGTATTGTAACGGAAGCAGAAAAAGCGGAAGTAGAAGCAGAGAATGCGAAAGTGACAGCAGCGAAAAAAGCAGCTGAAACAGCATTAGCAGAAGTACCAGAAGGTACAGAAGGCAAACAAAAGTTAGTAGATCGCTTAGCGGAAGTGAACCCAGTTGAGGTACCAGCAGTAAATGATGCGGATAACAATGGTATCGCAGATGAAGTGGATGCGAAGTTAGCAGAAGCGACAACAGCTGTAGAGGCAGCAGAAGCAGCGGAAAAAGCAGCAGAAGCAAAATTAGCGGAAGTAAACAAAGATGGTATTGTAACGGAAGCAGAAAAAGCGGAAATAGAAGCAGAGAATGCGAAAGTGACAGCAGCGAAAAAAGCAGCTGAAACAGCGTTAGCAGAAGTACCAGAAGGTACAGAAGGCAAACAAAACTTAGTAGATCGCTTAGCGGAAGTGACCCCAGTTGAGGTACCAGCAGTAAATGATGCGAATAACAATGGCATCTTAGATACAGAAGATTTAGCATCAGCAGAAATGGCAGTAGAGGAAGCAAAAGTCGCAGATCAAGCAGCCAAAGAAGCATTAGCAAAAGCTAATGAAGATAAAGTAATTACGCCAGAAGAACGTACACAATTAATTAAATTACTTGAAGAGGCAAAAGCTAAGAAAGCTAAAGCACAGGCTCTAGTAGATGCCCTACCAAAGCATCAACAGTCCGAGTTGCGTAAAGTGCTTGAAAAGCTTAATGGCATTGTCATTCCAGAGGTGACACCAATGTCAAGTGATGATATGAAAGACAATCAACAAGTTACGCCAACACCAAAAGAGAATGTACAACAAGATCAAGCGATGGACGGTAATTCAGACGTAAGCATGCCAAAACAACAGGAACAATCAGTTGAGACTAAAGATAAAAATATGGCTTTTGAAAAGCAAAAAAGTTCAAATACGCAGACTTTACCTAACACAGGTGAAGTACCATCAAGTACAACATTATTTGGAAGCTTGATTGCTGGTTTAGGTGCAATTTTCTTATTCAGAAGACGTAAGGATCAGTCCGAAAAAGAATAATATTCAAAAAAGAAAGCAGTAGAAGCCTAATAAAAGGTTTCTGCTGCTTTTTTTAAAGATAATTATTCGTTATGAATTGATTTGAATTTGTCTATTTGTGCCAAGAGTTGGCGGCTTAATGAAAACAGAGACCATGCTTTGATCATCTTGTTTTTAGCACCTAGTGATAGATAAAAGTCTAATAAAATATCAGCAATGCCAATGCTTAAAGAGGCATAACTTAATTTTTTATTTTTAGACTGATATGCATACTTGTTATAGCCATCTATTGCAATTGTTGTACCTGATAATAATGTTGACAGAAAACTAAGTCGCTTGTTTGATTTTTTAGCCATAAATGCATCGCTCCTTATATATAATGTATGATTTATAGTATATCATAGATGTTATTTTAAATATGGATTCTCCTCTGTTTATGACTAGATATGCAATATTAATGACGTCTTGAGGAGTCAGAAGTGCATTTTTTTGAAGAGCGTGATACGATTAGTATACGGTAAAAGTTTTAAAATGTACTCAAGTATAAAATAGATTAAATGTATGATTTGATAGTTGTGGTAGAGAGACTGACTGCCGTTATGGATATGATTTTGTCTGATAGTCTTTGAGAAGATGAATGATAAAATTTTGAGGAGTGAACAATCATGAAAAAATACGTTAAAGTTTTAGTAGCTACAGGTTTATCAGCAGGAGTCTTGCTAGGTACAGTAGCAACTTCGAATGCAGTTGATGGAACCGCACAAGCAGCAAAAGAAATGAAAAAACCATATTACAGTTATAAAGGTGTTTTTAACCATAAATCAAATGATGCATTAAAAGATAAGTATTTCTATCAAGCATTGAAAGCAGATAATTTTAAATATGAAGGCTTAAAAGTGGGAGAATCTACAAAAGCTGACATGGAAAAAGCATGGGGTAAAGATGTGAAGTCAGATGGTGTCGAGGGAGGTATCACGTACTATACTCAAAATGGTGTGATTTTAGGATTTGATGCCAATGACAAACTTGTTGACTTAGCATTGCGTGTGAATGAAATTAAAGACAATGAAAAAGATATAAAGGCTCATGTGAACTCAGAAGGGTTTTATGATGCGGGCATGACACAGGTGAGTTTCTTTCCGGGAGATGTCATTGTTATCACTGCTAAAGACCGAGTAGCACAACAATAAATATAATGAAGAAGGCTGATGATTGATAGAATCGTCAGCCTCTTTTTGTCCTTTTATGCACTTTTTAAAAAGAAATAAGTTGTTTGAGAGAGGATAAATCAGAATAAGATGTGAAAATAATAGTTTTGGTCTCTCCTCTAATGTAACCACTTTTATATCGATTTCCAATTAAGAAAGTATTGCGAAAACGGAACAGTTCATATTTATAGTCTTTATAAATTTGATACAAGTCATGTACTGAGAAACTTTGACGTTCTTTCACTCTAAAGCGACCAGTCAAATTAACAGATATGGAAGGATCACAGCCATATTTTTGTACAATATTTTTAATATACTTTTTTCTATTAGCAAAATTCGAAAATAAGTAGTCCGAGAGTTCGTATAAAGCGGAGGGGTGTGCTGTATGAGAAATATTATTCAACAGTTCATAAGTTGTAAATTTTGTGTGAGTCGCAAACATACCTTTATTTGTCGGCCATTTTTTAAGTGTTAATGTTTCATTTGGGATGCTTTTGTCCATTGCATATATGTAATAGAGAAGGGCACCCATACCTTCTAATGTCATTGAATCATGGGTATTTACCGACTGTTCAATAGCGTTTGTTTTGTTATCGACAATAATATAGCTTTGACCACGTCGACGCATTTCATCAAATAAGTTATTACTTTTGTAGATGTTTGTATCGTTTTTAAGAATATCAGGTAATTTTTGTGCTAATTCTGGGAATGATGTACCACTACTGGAAGATTTTAATAGTGTGATTGAGTCCGCATTGCATAAAAATTTTAAATCATTCATCATCATTTCTTTACTCGCATACCAAGTAATGTGCTTATTTTTAACTTTGTTGACTACAAAACGAAGTGCATCATCTAGGCATAGTATATAATCGGCATGAGAATTTTCTAGAACAGGTATAAGCGCTTCGTGAACCTCTTTGGATTTATGACCCAAGTCGCTAATTTGTCCAAGCGCAATAATTTTATTTCCTTGAAAGAACTTTGCTTGCGTATCAAAGGCTTTAATCGCATTAATCATAGCAGGTAATGATGCATTATGTGTATCATCAAGTAGTGTAAGTTGCTTGTCATTCTTAACGATTTGTTTCATTTTTAATATCTTTGAGAATGGACGAAAAGTATCTAAAAAGTCATTGTTTGCCTGAATATTTAAATGTTTAAGGACAAGTAGGGCAGCTAAAGTATTTGAAACCATACCAGAGCTAATGGTATTGAGTTTGTAGGTTTGTAACGTGTTATTTTCATAAATATCAAAACGGATTGCCCCTTTATCGTATGCTATCATTTCAGGTGATAAGTCAGCTGTTGAATGATTATCTATCGAATACGTGTAGACATTATTAGTGTATGATGAAGCTTGTTCAACGAGATAATCGGCAAACAAGGTATCGTGATTTATGATTGCGATACCGTTTTGAGTTAAGCCATGAAAGATTCTAGATTTTATTTTAGCGATGTCTTCGATGCTTTTAAAGGTAGAAAAATGAGCAGCACCAATTCCTGTAACGACTGCAATATCTGGGCGTAAGTAGACAGCGGTATCTTCAATATAATTAATCGCGTTTAGAGAAGTTTCAATAACTGCGAAGTCTGGATTTTTAATGAGTTTTAACATATTGATATAAATGGCAGATCTCACATTGTTATTGCCACGATTTTCTAAGACGTGATAGTTTTGAAGCAAAGCCGTTGTTAACATACGTGTTGAGCTTTTACCCATAGACCCTGTAATAGCAATCAGAGGGTTTTGATATTGATTGCGAATGTGTATGGCTAGTGTCTTGAGTGCGATAATAGAGTCTTCCACGATAATTTGTGGAATATTATAATCAGGGGCTTCTATCGCTTTTTCCGTGATAATTACACCAACCTCTTTATGAGAAAGATCGATTAAATCATTACCGTCTGGGGCATTTTTATTTCTTCCTAATTGTTTAGCCCAAGTTGTTTTATTAGGCGATATATAGGCCGTGTTTTTGGATTTAACGTGTTTAAAGATTGACTCAAAGTCATCAATCATATGGTTTTCATTATTTTTATCGATATTAACAGTATGACCATGTACAATGTCACAAATAGTTTTAAGAGATATCAAAATATACCAGCTCCTATGATTTGTTCAAACTTAATATGTAAGTCTATCAACTGTTCAGATAGGCTTTTACTATTTTACCATAGTTAATTTTAAACGCTAATATACTTTTGTAAATAATAATGAATATTATAGTGTAATAGGGTGCAGTTGGATAAAAAAGAAGATATCGAAACCTTGATCATTCAGAAAGGCTTTGACATCTTCTCTATATTATCGTTGTGTTTTTATGATTTTTTACTGGTATGTGTTGGGTCAGATGCAAGGTGAGGTTGATGAGAGATAAACCATGCTGTGACAAAGGCAGATATAGGAATACAGAGTGCAATTGCGATGCCACCGAGTAATATCGTTATAATCTCCTGAGTGAATAGCTTGGAATTGATAAAATGACCGAATGAATAGTCTAAGTTAAAAAACCAAAACAGTAGTGTTAACGAACCTCCAATAAAAGCCAGATAAATGGTCTGTGCAGAAGTTGCTAAAATCTCTCGCCCCACACGCATGCCTGATTGGAAGAGCTGCTGCTGTGTTAATAGGGGGTTAGTCTGATATAGCTCATATATAGGTGAACTAATCGTAATAGCTAAATCAATCACCGCTGCAATCACGGCTAAAATAATTGTAAAAACCATAAACTGTGTCATGTTTATACCAATATTTAAAGAAAAGATATACGTTTCATCTTGCTCCTCTGTTGTAAATCCTTGGAGATGCCCCCAATGTACAGAACTATAAATAGCTCCAATCATAATTAATGTTGTCAGAAGGCTAGCAATAAAAGCAGCGCGCGTTTTAGTGTTAAAGCCATTAAGCAAGAATAAATTGATTGCACTGAGTAAGAGGCAAAAGATAAGGGACATGACATAAATAGGAGCCCCAAATACAATAAACAGTACCGTTATGAACAATACAATAAAATTTAGAAATAATGTCAAAAATGAAATGACACCCGTCTTACCTCCGAATAAGGTCATTAATGTAAATAAAATCAGTGCTAAGATAACAATACTATTCATGTTTTAAGTACTCCTTTCCATTTATACCACAACTGCATAAATAAAATAGTCAGTGGTACAGTTAAAGCAATACCAATTCCGCCTGTGATGGCTCGAGCAATTTCTAGTGACCAATTCATTGAAATACTGTAAGTGAGTGTATTGCCATTTTTTAAGAAGAGTAACAACATGGGGAGTGCACCTGCTAAATAAGAAAATAGCAAAATATTTGTCATCGTCCCCATAATGTCTTTACCAATATTTTGTCCAGCACGTAACCATTGTGTCATAGTGATATGTGGTGTGCGTTGCAAAATTTCATACATGCCACTCGATATAGTAATCGCAACGTCCATCACAGCGCCAAGTGTTCCAACAAGAACAGAAGTTAAGAAAATCATTTTGGGCTGGACAGTCAAAAAGCTCATTGTTTCATATTTAATCCCTTGTCCACCGGTAAGTGTAATAGTAGCCCATGCAATAGCAACACAAATAAATGTTCCTAATAATGTACTAATGGTTGTCATGAATGTACGTGCATTCCAACCGATAACGAGTAAAAGTGTGAATGTAGTCGACAATACAACAGCACCACTCATTAGAAAAAATAGATGGAGCTGTGGATATTTGTGATACAAGCCTATTGCTGAGAGAATAGCAAGTGTGTTTATGAGAAGAGAAACAATAGACTGTAGACCGATACGTTGCCCTACGATGAGTAATGAAATCAGAAAGAAACTAACAATCGCTGTTACGAGTGTATCTCGCTTTTTTTCTATAATATGTGCTTCATGAGTAGAAGTGTTAAGGTGTAGTAACAGGTGATCTCCTTTTTTATAAGGTTGTGACTCAGTATGGGAACGATTATATTTATGTTCAACAACAACATATGCCCCTTTGTGTTTAGTATTAAGCAGTTGGATCGTTAATTGATCCGTATGATGTATGTCATGATTATGATGTTCATCCACTGTTTTTTGGGTTTCTTGTGCGCTTACTTTTGTGACTTCTCCGATAGGCATATGATAGAATGTCGCATTATAGCGTGTAAACAGTATAACAACAATCGCACATATAAAGCTCATAACGATAACAATATGCCATGGTTGACTGAACAGTCTACGAATCAAGTGACGTCACTCCTTTTTCTATAATAAAATAAGCGTATCTTACTCACATCGTAATAGCAATTGTAAACACTGAACGTCTATCTCAAAAATAAATGCACGGTATTAAAGTCGTTTTTAATGGATGTATATAGAAGTTTTTGAGATGTAGAATCAATCATGGTAAAAGGTAGAATTGTAAAGAGGCTTATAACAATTTTTGATTTGATTCGTCATCTTTGTTGAGGTCAACAGAGGTATTAAGGTTTTTAGTATGCCTTTCGCTATAAATATTTTGATTTCTAATCCAGCCATTACATATCCGATGTGAGTAATTCACCTTAAATGTTGTATATATTCTCAATATAACGCAATTCGCCTAAAATACTAGTGGATTATTGTTGACATTATATAGAACCTATAATATTATAGTTATTGTCTTAAATAAATGGAGGAATACCCAAGTCCGGCTGAAGGGATCGGTCTTGAAAACCGACAGGGGCTTAACGGCTCGCGGGGGTTCGAATCCCTCTTCCTCCGCCATTATAAGTAAAATCCAAGACTAAATAGATAAGAAAAGCCAAACATTTAACATCGTTGAATGCTTGGCTTTTTATTATTTGAAGTGTGTTGTGACTCAAGTCATAGCACACTTATTTTTTTACAAATATTTCATTATGATAAGAGAATATTATTTTGAAAACTTTGATATCAGTAGAGGTCTGAACTACGAATTCATTCTTAATATTTATGATAGCTCTATTGAAAGCCTCTGATATTACAACTTTTTATAAGATAACATTATAAAGCATCATAGGTTACATCTTACGCTAAAAGGTTATAAACATCGTGAATTCAATATAATTTCAATAATAATACATACTATTAAAGATGTTGTTGCTTTTAATAATATATCTTATTTTAGTTTAAGTTTTGCAAAACGATAATTTTTTCAAATAAAAAATCCTATAAACAAATAGTGTTTTTTTTTTTTTTTTTGGTATGATTACAAACGGTAAGAGGACAGAGAAAATAGCTTATCGAAAAATAAGAAATACTAACGTATAGGAGGAATGTAGAATGGATTTTATTCCAAATAAATTGAATAAGTATTCTATTAGAAAATTCACAGTAGGTACGGCTTCGATTTTAGTAGGTGCAACACTTGTTTTAGGTGTCGGTCAAGAGGCTAAAGCAGCTGAAGTTGAAAGCGTTGAAAGTGAAGTTGCTCAAGGTGAAAGCACATCAGATGAGTTAGCACCAGCAGAAGAAGGTGAAATAACTCCAGAAGAAGAAACTGCAACACCAGAAGCAGCGGAGGTAGATACGAACTCTGAAACACCTGTAAATAGTGAAGCTCCATCAACAAATGACAATACAGCGAATACAGAGGAAGATACAACAGCAGAACCTACATCAGAAACTGAAGAGAACGCTAATGAATTGGAAACAACATCGGCACCAGAAGCGGCGAACGATAATGTATCTGATAACCATGTAACTGAAGCATCAGCAACTTCAGAGCCTACTGAAACACCATTAGCTGTAAGTCCTGAAACAACAAATAAAACAGAAAAAGCACCAGCCGTATCAACAAGACAAGCAACAGATGGTATGACGATGTCTGCAGCATCAGAAACTTCTCCAACAGAAGCGGATGGTGAGTTGGTCAATAATAAAGTAACTATTGATAACTTCAGCATCGATAGTGCGACACTCTATCCAAATAGTGGGGACTCTGTTAATGTGAGTGCCTCATTTAAAGTAGAAGGCACAGTGAGGGAAAATGACTACTTTACTTTCGTATTACCCCATAATTTAAGTTTAGATGGTGATATTGATTACTCAAATATAAACAACAGAATGCGACTACCAGAATTATTGAGTAGTACGGGCGATACGGTTGCGACAGGATATTATGATACAACAACCAAAAAAGGTACATATTTCTTCACTGATTATGTAAATGATAGAGCGAATGTGGCAGGTGACTTTACTTTACCAATATTCACTGATCGTCAAAATACAACAGAAAACGGTTCGTACCCAGTAGAATTTGATATGGCGGGTGAAACGTATAATGGGACGATTGATATCGACTATGGTGACCCCGCACAGGGACATGACGTACCATATGGCGCGAATATTACATCTACAATAACTGAGATTGATACAGAATCTGAGGCTAGAACGTTTAAACAAACGATTTATGTAAACCCAAGAGCCAATGATGTTTATAACACAATGGTGACATTACAAGGTTATCAAGAGGAACCGACAGAAAGTAGTACAATTTTAAGTAAAGACGATACAAAACTTAAAGTGTATGAAGTTGTAGATCATACACAAATTACAGATAGTTATTATATTGATCCAAGTAATCCGAATTATATTGATGTTACGGATGATGTTATGAAATATGTTACAGATAATGGTGACAATACATTGAGCATCAACTTCGGCAATATTAATAAAACATATGTAGTTACAGTAGATGGTCATTATGATGACAGTGGTAATAATGTAAAAACACGTGTACGTATGGATACGACAGATCGTACAGGCAATTCAACAAGTTTTTATGTTTGGGATAATGAGAACTTTCTAACAAATGGTTCAGGTGGCGCAAATGGTGATCAACTCTACGATATCGGCGATAAAGTATGGGAAGATACAAATAAAGATGGCATCCAAGATGAGAATGAAAAAGGCATTCCTAATGTTACGGTAACATTAACAAAACCAGATGGAACAACAGAAAAAACAACAACAGATGAAAACGGAGAGTACCATTTCACAGACTTACCAAATGGAGATTATAAAGTATCGTTTGAAACGCCAGAAGGCTATGAACCTACGGTTGAAAACCAAGGAACAGATGATAGTAAGGATTCAGACGGATTAGAAGTGGATGTGACAATCCAAGATGCGGATGATATGACAATAGATTCAGGCTTCTACAAACCAACGTATAAACTTGGAGACTATGTATGGGAAGATACGAATAAAGATGGTCAACAAGGAGAAGACGAAAAAGGAATCGAAGGCGTAACAGTCATCTTGAAAGATGAAACAGGAAAAGAGATTTCAAGAACGACAACAGATGAGACAGGAAAATATGAGTTTACAGACTTAGAAAATGGAAACTACAAAGTATCATTTGAAACGCCAGAAGGTTATGAACCTACGGTTGAAAACCAAGGAACAGATGATAGTAAGGATTCAGACGGATTAGAAGTGGATGTAACAATCCAAGATGCAGATGATATGACAATAGATTCGGGCTTCTATAAACCAACGTATCAACTTGGAGACTATGTATGGGAAGACACGAATAAAGATGGTCAACAAGGAGAAGACGAAAAAGGAATCGAAGGCGTAACAGTCATCTTGAAAGATGAAACAGGAAAAGAGATTTCAAGAACGACAACAGATGAGACAGGAAAATATGAGTTTACAGACTTAGAAAATGGAAACTACAAAGTATCATTTGAAACGCCAGAAGGTTATGAACCTACGGTTGAAAACCAAGGAACAGATGATAGTAAGGATTCAGACGGATTAGAAGTGGATGTAACAATCCAAGATGCGGATGATATGACAATAGATTCGGGCTTCTATAAATCAACGTATCAACTTGGAGACTATGTATGGGAAGATACGAATAAAGATGGTCAACAAGGAGAAGACGAAAAAGGAATCGAAGGCGTAACAGTCATCTTGAAAGATGAAACAGGAAAAGAGATTTCAAGAACGACAACAGATGAGACAGGAAAGTATGAGTTTACAGACTTAGAGAATGGAAACTACAAAGTATCATTTGAAACGCCAGAAGGCTATACACCGACAGGTGAAAACCAAGGAACAGATGATAGTAAGGATTCAGACGGATTAGAAGTGGATGTGACAATCCAAGGCGCCGACAATTTAACAATAGATTCGGGCTTCTACAAACCAACGTATAAACTTGGAGACTATGTATGGGAAGACACGAATAAAGATGGTCAACAAGGAGAAGACGAAAAAGGAATCGAAGGTGTAACAGTCATCTTGAAAGATGAAACAGGAAAAGAGATTTCAAGAACGACAACAGATGAGACAGGAAAATATGAGTTTACAGACTTAGAAAATGGAAACTACAAAGTATCGTTTGAAACGCCAGAAGGGTATGAACCTACGGTTGAAAACCAAGGAACAGATGATAGTAAGGATTCAGACGGATTAGAAGTGGATGTAACAATCCAAGATGCAGATGATATGACAATAGATTCGGGCTTCTATAAACCAACGTATAAACTTGGAGACAAAGTATGGGAAGATACGAATAAAGATGGTGTCCAAGATGAGGATGAAAAAGGAATCCCAGGCGTAAAAGTGACATTAACAAAACCAGATGGAACAACAGAGGAAACAACAACAGATGAAAATGGAGAGTACCATTTCACAGATTTACCAAATGGAGAGTATACAGTTACTTTTGAAACGCCAGAAGGCTATACACCGACAGGTGAAAACCAAGGAACAGATGATGAAAAAGATTCAGACGGTCTAGTTGTAAAAGTAACAATTCAAGATCAAGATGATGATACAATAGATTCAGGATTTGTATTAGACGATGGTGATGGCGACGCAGATGCTGACGCGGATAGTGACGCGGATGCGGATAGCGATGCGGACGCGGATAGTGATGCGGATGCCGATAGTGACGCGGACGCCGATAGCGATGCAGATGCAGATAGTGATGCAGACGCCGATAGCGATGCAGACGCCGATAGTGATGCAGACGCCGATAGTGATGCGGATGCAGATAGTGATGCAGACGCGGATAGCGATGCAGACGCGGATAGTGATGCGGACGCGGATAGTGATGCGGATGCAGATAGTGATGCGGACGCGGATAGCGATGCAGACGCGGATAGCGATGCCGACGCGGATAGTGATGCCGACGCGGATAGTGATGCCGATGCGGATAGTGACGCAGATGCAGATAGTGATGCAGACGCCGATAGCGATGCAGATGCCGATAGTGACGCAGATGCAGATAGTGATGCGGACGCGGATAGTGATGCAGACGCGGATAGTGATGCCGACGCGGATAGTGATGCCGATGTTGACGTAGATGAGAACACGGATATGCATATGAATAAAGACAATACAATGAAAAAAGAATTACCTAATACAGGCGGCGAACAAGCTGAGACAAATACCCCATTGTTTGGTAGCTTAGTTGCTGCGTTAGGCGGACTTTTCTTAGTAGGACGTCGCCGTAAAAAAGAACAAAAGTAACCTCCCCATAAAGTAAATATAATTATTAGCCGTTCTTATATTGCTGAAAAGCTACCAATATTCATTTTTATATGAGTATTGGTAGCTTTATTTTTATTATTTTATAATCATATGAAATTAAAGTAGAGGTTATAGTTGTTGAGGTTTTTAATTTATTTTATGTTTTATACTTTAGGAGATAGACGTTAATGAGTAAATGAATAAAAGCTATATTTCACAAAAATATTTAAAACTTCTTGATTTGATTTTATAATGATTTATGTTAATTAGTAAAATTAGTTTTTATTGAAAATTACTTTGGTGTTTTTGTTGAATTTTTATTCTTGTTGTAATTTATAATTTGATGATATAATATGATTTTTTAACGATAATCCGTTTTTGTGATTATAAATATAACTGACTAACGTCCTCTCATATAAAGGCTTAAGAGAGGATGCTTCATTTTATGGATGAATAAAGATAATAAAAAACTAATCACAATCAAATAAATACTTTTAAAGTAATCAAATATAAAATGTTAGTTATAAACACAAAGGTGTAGGCATCTATGTATCATCACAAAATATGAAAATATCTTAGAAAATAATTTTTACATAACTTTTCAGATACTTTTATATATGAATCTATAAATATATATTATCGTTATAAAGGGAATGCATATCCAAGATGTTGATAGCAATAAAATTCTTGGGTATATTATTTTAGAATACATTTTTGTTGCATAATATTAACTATTTACGTTATTTTGTTGCGTTTATATTTGATAATGGCAATTTTATGTAAGTTTTAAAGATAAACAACTAAGACAAAGAAATGAGTTTATCAATATATTTTTTAGGAGGTATTAGGATGTCAAGGAAAAAATCAGGGAGTAAAAGGTTAGATTTTATTCCTAACAGATTGAATAAGTATTCCATTAGAAAGTTTACAGTAGGTACAGCGTCAATCTTAGTAGGTGCAACGCTTGTTTTTGGTTTGGATGCAGAGGTTCAAGCTGCAGAAACAGAGCCACAAAATAATAGCACAACTCATAATGAAGGGGATACAGAAGCGTTATCTCAAGAAGATGGAGAAACAGTTTCATCACTAGAAGAAACAAATATTGTTGATGAAGAAGCATCCTTAAATGCTGAACCTTCAGAGGCAGCAGATGATACAAACGATAGTACAGAAGTAGAACCTTTAGAGGAAAAAGCACAACCTGAAGCGTCAAAGGAAGAAGAACATATTGAAGAGGAACAAGGTGCAGAGCATAGTCCTGTCGAAACGCCTTCTGTTAATCAAGTACAAGACACGTCAGTGAATAGTGAAGAAGTGTTGGATACACCTGATTTAAATACGAATATAGAATCACCACAGCCGGATGCTAATGTGTCTGAATCATCGGTACAGCCAGAAGTCAATCAGCCAGCTGAAGTATCTGCAAATATAAGTGATTTGAGTCATGTTTCTGAGCTGTCTGACAAAGAAATTGAAGACAACTTGGAAGCACTTGCGAAACAATATTCAGACGAGCGAGATGCAGAATCTTCTCCAGCAATAGCTTTTAGAAGTGTTAGCCAGCCTTTAACTAGAACAGCATTTAGAGCAGCAGCTATAAGTGGTCAAAATGTAAATGATTTAGTAACTGTCACAAATATTGATGCAAAAGTGAAAAGAAACAGTGGTGGCGAAAGAAACGAATATTGGGTGACAAGTGGAGACTATTTATCAGTTGAAGGAACATATGCTTTAGATAATAATATTCATTCAGGTGATTACTTTACATTTGATTGGGGTTCTTACTTCCGTCCAGGTGGTTTGCATTATCCACCTAAAATTGACCCGTTATTTAGTAGTAATGGTCAAGTTATCGCAACAGGTGAATATGATCAAGATAACAATCGTGTAACATATACATTTACTGATTATGTAGATAGTGGTCTTGAAAATATTAGAGGTAACTTTGTCATTACAGGTTATGCAAATAAAAAACAAAACACAATAGATAAAACCCCATACCCAACTCAGTTTAATATTGCGGGTGAAACATTTAATAAAAATATTGTAATAGACTATGGGAATAAACCAGACGCAACGTTGATTACAGGTATTAACTATATTGATAGTAATACAGGTCTCTATCATAGAACGGATTATGTTAATAAAAAAGGTGAAAGATTAACAGGACAAAATCTTCGTATTAAAGCTGAAGGGTTTGTCTTTGATAGAGATACAGTTTTTAATGTTTACAAAGTCACAAATAATAATCAATTTGCAGATAACTTCAATCCAGATACAAGTAGATTACAGCGTGTCCGAATTACACAACCAACAATTAGTGCAGATGGTAAAACAGCAACATTCCGCTATAATGATTTAAAACTGGGTGCGGGTGAAAAATATATTATTCAATATACGGCAAAACCTACAACAAAAGTTGCAAGTGAAAAGACATTAACATCAGAACTATTTGATGTAACCACAGGTAGAACACTTACAACGCATTATCAAAACTTTGGTACGTATAAAAATGCATCTGAGGCAACAGGTGATCCTAAGCCAGTACCTCGCTATAAACTCGGTGATTACGTGTGGGAAGACGTAAATAAAGATGGCATACAGGATGCTACTGAACAAGGTATTCCGGGTGTAGAAGTTATTTTGAAAAATAATGTTGGTGGAGAAATTGCCCGTACTACTACAGATAGTAATGGTAGATATGAGTTTACAGGACTAGAGAATGGAAACTATACAGTAGAATTTGTGGCACCAGATGGATATACACCGACAGGTAAAAATCAAGGCACAGATGATAGTAAGGATTCAGATGGTCAAACTGTGGATGTAACAATCCAAGGTGCAGACGATTTAACAATAGATTCAGGCTTCTATAAACCAACGTATAAACTTGGAGATTATGTATGGGAAGACACAAATAAAGATGGTCAACAAGGAGAAGACGAAAAAGGAATCGAAGGCGTAACAGTCATCTTGAAAGATAAAACAGGAAAAGAGATTTCAAGAACGACAACAGATGAGGCAGGAAAATATGAGTTTACAGGATTAGGGAATGGTGAGTACAAAGTATCGTTTGAAACGCCAGAAGGTTATGAACCTACGGTTGAAAATCAAGGAAACGATATAACAGACTCAGACGGATTAGAAGTGGATGTAACGATCCAAGACGCAGATAATTTAACAATAGATTCCGGCTTCTATAAACCAACGTATAAACTTGGAGATTATGTATGGGAAGACACAAATAAAGATGGTCAACAAGGGGAAGACGAAAAAGGAATCGAAGGCGTAACAGTCATCTTGAAAGATAAAACAGGAAAAGAGATTTCAAGAACGACAACAGATGAGGCAGGAAAATATGAGTTTACAGGATTAGAGAATGGTGAGTACAAAGTATCGTTTGAAACACCAGAAGGTTATGAACCTACGGTTGAAAATCAAGGAAACGATATAACAGACTCAGACGGATTAGAAGTGGATGTAACGATCCAAGACGCAGATAATTTAACAATAGATTCCGGCTTCTATAAACCAACATATCAACTTGGAGATAAAGTATGGGAAGATACGAATAAAGATGGTATTCAAGATGAGAATGAAAAAGGAATCCCAGGCGTAAAAGTGACATTAACAAAACCAGATGGAACAACAGAGGAAGCAACAACAGATGAAAATGGAGAGTACCATTTCACAGATTTACCAAATGGAGAGTATACAGTTACTTTTGAAACACCAGAAGGCTATACACCGACAGGTAAAAATCAAGGTACAGATGATAGTAAGGATTCAGATGGTCAAACTGTGGATGTAACAATCCAAGGTGCAGATGATTTAACAATAGACTCAGGATTCTATAAACCAACATATAAACTTGGAGACTATGTATGGGAAGACACGAACAAAGATGGTCAACAAGGAGAAAACGAAAAAGGAATCGAAGGCGTAACAGTCATCTTGAAAGATGAAGCAGGAAAAGAGATTTCAAGAACGACAACAGATGAGACAGGAAAGTATGAGTTTACAGGGTTAGAGAATGGAAACTACAAAGTATCGTTTGAAACACCAGAAGGTTATGAACCTACGGTTGAAAATCAAGGAAATGATATAACAGACTCAGATGGATTAGAAGTGGATGTGACAATCCAAGGCGCCGACAATTTAACAATAGACTCAGGATTCTATAAACCAACGTATCAACTTGGAGATAAAGTATGGGAAGATACGAATAAAGATGGCATCCAAGATGAGAATGAAAAAGGAATCCCAGGCGTAAAAGTGACATTAACAAAACCAGATGGAACAACAGAGGAAACAATAACAGATGAAAATGGAGAATATCATTTCACGGATTTACCAAATGGAGAGTATACAGTTACTTTTGAAACACCAGAAGGCTATACACCGACAGGTGAAAACCAAGGCACAGATGATAGTAAGGATTCAGACGGTCAAACAGTAACAGTAACAATCAAAGATGAAGATGATTTAACAATAGACTCAGGCTTCTATAAACCAACATATAAACTTGGAGATAAAGTATGGGAAGATACGAATAAAGATGGCATCCAAGATGAGAATGAAAAAGGAATCCCAGGCGTAAAAGTGACATTAACAAAACCAGATGGAACAACAGAGGAAACAACAACAGATGAAAATGGAGAGTACCATTTCACAGATTTACCAAATGGAGAGTATACAGTTACTTTTGAAACGCCAGAAGGCTATACACCGACAGGTGAAAATCAAGGCACAGATGATAGTAAGGATTCAGACGGTCAAACAGTAACAGTAACAATCAAAGATGAAGATGATTTAACAATAGACTCAGGCTTCTATAAACCAACATATAAACTTGGAGACTATGTATGGGAAGACACGAACAAAGATGGTCAACAAGGAGAAAACGAAAAAGGAATCGAAGGCGTAACAGTCATCTTGAAAGATGAAGCAGGAAAAGAGATTTCAAGAACGACAACAGATGAGACAGGAAAGTATGAGTTTACAGGGTTAGAGAATGGAAACTACAAAGTATCGTTTGAAACACCAGAAGGTTATGAACCTACGGTTGAAAATCAAGGAAATGATATAACAGACTCAGATGGATTAGAAGTGGATGTGACAATCCAAGGCGCCGACAATTTAACAATAGACTCAGGCTTCTATAAACCAACGTATCAACTTGGAGATAAAGTATGGGAAGATACGAATAAAGATGGCATCCAAGATGAGAATGAAAAAGGAATCCCAGGCGTAAAAGTGACATTAACAAAACCAGATGGAACAACAGAGGAAACAACAACAGGTGAAAATGGAGAATACCATTTCACAGATTTACCAAATGGAGAGTATACAGTTACTTTTGAAACGCCAGAAGGCTATACACCGACAGGTGAAAATCAAGGCACAGATGATAGTAAGGATTCAGACGGTCAAACAGTAACAGTAACAATCAAAGATGCAGACGATTTAACAATAGATTCGGGCTTCTATAAACCAACGTATCAACTTGGAGATAAAGTATGGGAAGATACGAATAAAGATGGCATCCAAGATGAGAATGAAAAAGGAATCCCAGGCGTAAAAGTGACATTAACAAAACCAGATGGAACAACAGAGGAAACAACAACAGATGAAAATGGAGAATACCATTTCACAGATTTACCAAATGGAGAGTATACAGTTACTTTTGAAACACCAGAAGGCTATACACCGACAGGTGAAAACCAAGGCACAGATGATAGTAAGGATTCAGATGGTCAAACAGTAACAGTAACAATCAAAGATGCAGACGATTTAACAATAGATTCGGGCTTCTATAAACCAACGTATCAACTTGGAGATAAAGTATGGGAAGATACGAATAAAGATGGCATCCAAGATGAGAATGAAAAAGGAATCCCAGGCGTAAAAGTGACATTAACAAAACCAGATGGAACAACAGAGGAAACAACAACAGATGAAAATGGAGAATACCATTTCACAGACTTACCAAATGGAGAGTATACGGTTACTTTTGAAACACCAGAAGGCTATACACCGACAGGTGAAAACCAAGGTACAGATGATGAAAAAGATTCAGACGGTCTAGTTGTAAAAGTAACAATTCAAGATCAAGATGATGATACAATAGATTCAGGATTTGTATTAGACGATGGTGACGGCGACGCAGACAGCGATGCCGATGCGGATGCGGATAGTGATGCTGACGCGGATAGTGATGCAGACGCAGATAGTGACGCGGATGCAGATAGTGATGCCGACGCGGATAGTGATGCCGACGCAGATAGTGACGCAGATGCGGATAGTGATGCAGACGCAGATAGTGACGCAGATGCAGATAGTGATGCCGACGCGGATAGTGATGCGGATGCGGATAGTGACGCAGACGCGGATAGTGATGCGGACGCGGATAGTGATGCGGACGCCGATAGTGACGCAGACGCAGATAGTGATGCCGACGCGGATAGTGATGCGGACGCGGATAGTGATGCGGACGCCGATAGCGATGCCGACGCAGATAGTGACGCAGATGCGGATAGTGATGCGGACGCCGATAGTGACGCAGATGCCGATAGTGATGCCGACGCAGATAGTGACGCAGATGCGGATAGTGATGCAGATGCCGATAGTGACGCGGATGCAGATGCCGATAGTGATGCCGACGCCGATAGCGATGCCGACGCGGATAGCGATGCCGACGCAGATAGTGACGCGGACGCGGATAGTGATGCTGACGCGGATAGTGATGCTGACGCGGATAGTGATGCTGACGCGGATAGTGATGCGGACGCCGATAGTGACGCAGATGCCGATAGTGATGCCGACGCGGATAGTGATGCGGATGCGGATAGTGACGCAGATGCCGATAGTGATGCTGACGCGGATAGTGATGCGGATGCGGATAGTGATGCTGACGCAGATAGTGACGCGGATGCGGATAGTGACGCAGATGCAGATAGTGATGCTGACGCGGATAGTGATGCGGATGCGGATAGTGATGCGGACGCAGATAGCGATGCCGACGCGGATAGTGATGCCGACGCAGATAGTGACGCAGATGCAGATAGTGATGCGGACGCCGATAGCGATGCGGACGCAGATAGTGACGCGGACGCAGATAGTGACGCGGATGCAGATAGCGATGCGGACGCAGATAGTGATGCCGACGCCGACAGTGATGCGGATAGCGATGCCGACGCGGATAGCGACGCGGATGCAGATAGTGATGCCGACGCCGACAGTGATGCGGATAGCGATGCCGACGCGGATAGCGATGCGGACGCAGATAGTGACGCGGATGCAGATAGCGATGCCGACGCCGATAGCGATGCCGACGCCGATAGCGATGCCGACGCGGATAGCGATGCCGACGCAGATAGTGACGCAGATGCGGATAGTGATGCAGATGCGGATAGTGATGCAGATGCGGATAGTGATGCAGATGCCGATAGTGATGCCGACGCGGATAGTGATGCCGACGCGGATAGTGATGCGGATGCGGATAGTGATGCGGACGCAGATAGTGACGCAGATGCGGATAGTGATGCCGACGCCGATAGTGACGCGGATAGTGATGCAGATGCGGATAGCGATGCGGACGCCGATAGTGATGCAGATGCCGATAGTGACGCGGATGCAGATAGCGATGCGGACGCCGATAGCGATGCGGACGCGGATAGCGATGCGGACGCAGATAGTGACGCAGATGCAGATAGTGACGCAGATGCAGATAGTGATGCAGACGCCGATAGCGATGCCGACGCAGATAGTGATGCCGACGCGGATAGTGATGCGGATGCAGATAGTGATGCCGACGCGGATAGCGATGCGGATGTAGACAAAAATTCTAATAGTAAAGCATTACCTGAAACAGGGCATGGTGATTTAGATCACAGAGGTACATTGCTAGGTGCATTATTTGCTACAATAGGTTCGATTTTCTTAGCAAGAAGAAACCGTAAAAATCACGATGAAAAACAATAATGTGTTGTAAATATGTTTTTGTGCGATAGGTATGTCCTTTTTGATGAAGAGATTAGCTTTTGAAGATAGTATGATTCTAAAACCTATTTTGAAAGATAAAACCCAATAGTATAGTTTGAATTCTAGGGTGAGACATTGATCAAGTGTCTCACCCTTTCTCTATATAAAGGATTGCAGAAATACAAAAATATTTGTAAAGTATAGTAAGTGATACTTAAAGGAGAAGAGGTATGGCTTTGGAAAACAATATTCAAAAACTTGTTGCAATGATTGAAGGAGAAGCACTAACATATGAATATGTCTTTGTGAGCTTGGGCCATTCTAATATGAAGGCACAAGTCAAACTGTTTAAAAATCGACGTTACATAGAAAGAGACATCAACAAATATTGCCAAAAGTTTAAAAGTAAGACAGGGCAATTTCCGCAGTGGATAAAAGTAGATATTGTAACAGAAACAATACCAGTATTGTTTGATGATGTTGCTAAAACATTAATAGAGACACGTCGTAATTATGTTGATTTTGGTATAGCTTTAGATAAGAATTGGCACTTGACTTTTTTACCTGAAGAAATTAATGCCAATGCATTTGTGCGCCCTAAAAAAGGAACGACTACTTTTTATTTATCAGATGACAATATTAATAATTATTTAAAAAAATATACGGGGCATAAGAGACGATTTAGTCAAGATGCATATTATGGCAAAATGGTCACACAATTTTATACTCAAGGTTTTATATTAGATGGTGATGAAGCGTATCAATTGCATGGTAGGGGTTATCAAAAAAACCTGCGCAAGGTCGATCATCTTAATCAAGAAATAGATAGATTAATTGCAAACAGTACAGAATTTTTAGGGAATATGTTACTACCAGATGGTAAATACATTTATGGCTATTTTCCACATTTTGATAAAAAAATTAATTTCTATAATATGTTGCGTCACTCATCTTCAACCTATTCTTTAATAGAAGGATTGGCTTATTTGAAGCATGATATTGCCCCGGCTGAACGCGCACTGGATTATGTCATTGAGCACTATATTGCCACTGATAGTGATGGTGCAAAGTTTGTATTTGATGATACAAAAGATTTAAACGAGATTAAGCTTGGACAAAATGCCGCTTTTATTTTTGCAGTATGTGAATATTTGAAGCATGGAGGACAAAATAGACACTACTTGGAAATAGCACAAGGCGTTGCAGCAGGTATTTTAAAAATGATAGATGCTCAGACTGGTGAAACAATACATATATTAAATTATCCAGACTTCTCAGTGAAAGAAAAGTATCGTATTGTTTATTATGATGGTGAGGCTGCACTTGCGCTGTTACGTTTATATCAACAAGATAAGGACGAGCGCTGGCTAAAAACGGTACAAACATTATTTGAATATTTTATTAGTCATAAATATTGGCAATATCATGATCATTGGCTAGGTTACTGTACAAACGAACTTGTACAAATCGTACCAGAAGAGAAATATTTTAGATTTGGCATCAATAACGTTAGTACATATTTAGATTATATGAAGCAAAGAGAGACAACTTTCCCAACATTTTTAGAGATGTTGATGGCGACATATCATTTGGTTGAAAAAGCAAAGTCATCAGGGTATCATCATTTAGTTGATGAGCTATTAGATGAAGAGAAATTCTTAGATACAATTCATACTCGTGCAGATTACGAGCGGACAGGTTTCTTCTACCCAGAAATTGCAATGTATTTTAAAAATCCAAGTCGTATCTTGAATAGCTTTTTCATCAAACATCATGGTTATCGTGTGAGAATAGATGATATTGAACACTATTTGTCAGGATATGTACAATATCAACACGTATTTAATCAATAAATGAGGTGTGATATTAATGGTGAGAAAAGAAATAAAAGAGTCTGATCCTGCGACTGAAAAACAAGAAGATCCGAATGCAGAGATTAATAAAGAAATTGAAGCAGAGTTATTAGCTTATTTAAATGATGAGAATAAAGAAGAAAAAAAAGAAAAGAAAAAATATAAATCGATTATGTTTTTATGTATGCTCGTTATTTTATTGCTTTATTTAGTGAAATTAGGAAGTAAGATGTTTTTTATACACTATGGGCTATATTTATAGGTTGAAGTGATTGAAAGAGAGATGAGATGTCTTTAACGGAGTCATTCTCGTTTATCAGGGCGAAACAGAAAGTTTTTTGTGAAAATGAACTTTCTGCTTCGCTCTATTTTTATTTAATTTGTGCACGATGATTTGTTCACATAACGTTCGTAAAGAAATGACAAATCCGTTAACATCTAAGTTAAAAGTTGAAACTACTATATATGGTGTTTAAAATCCTAAATAGACACTACATATAGAAAAGAGTGAGCGTATGATACAAATAGAAACAGAACTTACAGGACTGATCACGAAAGACCCTACTATTGTAAATGAAAATGCAAATAAAGATAGCGATACATTTGCGACGATGCGTGATTTAACAGCGGGTGTTATTTCAAAATCATATGCATTAAAGCATCTATTGCCACAACATGTTGCATTGGCACATCAATCTGGAGATATTCATTTTCATGATTTAGATTATCATCCATTTCAACCTCTCACAAATTGTTGTTTAATCGATGCAGAAGGGATGTTAGCAAATGGTTTTCAGATTGGTAATGCTCAAGTAACATCTCCAAAATCTATTCAAACAGCAGCAGCACAATTGGTTCAAATTATTGCGAATGTATCGAGCAGTCAGTATGGTGGGTGTACGATAGATCGCATCGATGAAGTATTAGGTGTATATGCTCAACATAATGTGCGTAAACATTATGAAGTAGCGCGCCAATTTGTGAGAAGCGAAGAGATAGATACATATGTTGATGCACGAGTAACTCAAGACATTTTTGATGCGATAGAAAGTCTCGAATATGAAGTGAATACTTTATATACATCTAACGGTCAAACCCCTTTTGTTACATTTGGATTTGGTTTAGGTACGGACGATATGAGTCGAAAAATACAACAGGCTATTTTAAAGACACGCATTAAAGGATTAGGTAAAGACCGCATTACTGCTATTTTCCCTAAGCTTGTATTTTCTATAAAAAAAGGTGTGAATTTTGCTTCGTCAGATCCCAATTATGATATCAAACAGTTGGCGCTCGAATGTTCTATGAAGCGTATGTATCCAGATATTTTAAATTACGATAAGACGGTAGAGTTATTAGGTGATTTTAAAGCACCGATGGGATGTCGTTCTTTTTTACCTGCATGGAAAAACGAACACAATATTTATGAAAATAATGGTCGCTGTAATCTTGGTGTTGTAACGTTGAATATTCCAAGGATTGCACTTGAGTCGAAGGGAGATAAAGCTCAATTTTGGTCTATTTTTGATCAGCGTATGAAGCTTTTGCATGATGCATTAGCTTTTCGAATTCAACGTGTTAAAGAAGCAGAACCTAATAATGCTCCCATCCTGTATAAAAGAGGTGCTTTTAAATATCGATTGAGTGAACACGATGATGTATTTTCATTATTTAATAAGAAACGTGCAACAATTTCTATGGGGTACATCGGTCTTTATGAAGCTGCTACGGTGTTTTATGGTTCGAATTGGGAGAACAATCCAGAGGCTAAAAACTTTACGATTGATATTTTGAAGGCAATGCAAAACTATCAATATGCATGGACGGAAAAACATGATGTCTGGTTCAGCATATATAGTACGCCAAGCGAATCATTAACTGATCGTTTTTGCCGTTTAGATTATGAAAAGTTTGGTGCGATTCCTGATATTACAGATAAAGGTTACTATCAAAATTCATTCCATTATGATGTACGCAAGGATGTTACACCATTTGAAAAAATAGATTTTGAACAAGTATATCCACATTATGCAAGCGGGGGATATATCCACTATTGTGAGTACCCTAAACTTGATCATAACAAGAAGGCGTTAGAGGCAGTGTGGGACTATTCTTATGATAAAGTAAGTTACCTTGGTACAAACATTCCTATTGATCGTTGTTATATTTGTGATTATGAAGGTGATTTTGAGACGACAGAAACAGGATATCGTTGCCCTCACTGTGGGAATCAGGATCCAGAAACAGTGGATGTTGTCAAACGAACATGCGGTTATTTAGGTAATCCCGTACAACGACCAACGATTGAAGGGCGACATAAAGAAATCTGTGCACGTGTCAAGCATATGAAGGTGCCTAAATCATGAAACAGCGACAACTTATACAAGGAGCCGGATATATAGCTAAAATTGAAACACATAGTTTTGTTGATGGTGAAGGAGTACGATGTAGTGTGTATGTATCAGGATGCCCTTTTCAATGTAAGGGATGTTACAACGTTGCTGCTCAGCATTTTCGCTATGGTGAACGTGTGACTACCCAAATAATAGATGAAATCTTAACTGCTTGTGCACCGATCTATATTGATGGACTAAGTATTTTAGGTGGAGAACCTTTTTGTAATTTATCTATTGTTCAACCGCTCATTCAAGCTTTTCGTGAGCGCTTTGGTCATAACAAGACGATTTGGGTTTGGACAGGGTATCAACTCGAATATCTATGGCGACAAAATAATGAGCGCCGTCAAATTCTCGATGATATAGATATACTTGTAGACGGTATGTTTCTTCAGTCTTTGTATAGACCCAATTTAGCATACAAAGGTTCACTCAATCAGCGTGTCATTCATTTGCCGACATATCACGCCACCCAAAATATAGCACAGTCTGTTTATATCGAAGCATAGACAAAATTTTGACAGTGTAATTCAAAGTAATGTTAAAAAGAATACCACCTCAAAATCTAACGATGGACTTGAAAATATATAAATTAGGTATTGCGGAATAATACGGACTCCTGTATAATTTTTAATCGTAATGATTACTATTTGAACAAGGAGAACGTGACATGAACAAAAGTTTAAAAGCAATCGCAACTGCTGTGTTAGCAGGAACGCTGTTAGTAGCGTGTGGCCAGTCAGATGATAAGGCTGCTTCAAATGATAAATTAAAAGTAACAACAACGGTTTTCCCACTTCAATCATTTGTACAACAAATTGGTGGGGAACATGTTGAAGTAGATTCGATTTATCCTAAAGGCGCAGATTTACATAGTTTTGAACCCTCACAAAAGGATATTATCGGTGCGAGTAAGTCAGATGTTTTTGTGTATACAGGCGATAACTTAGATCCCGTAGCTAAAAAAGTGGCAGGGACAATCAAGAAAGAGAGTCATAAACTTTCTTTAGAAGATCAACTGAATAAAGCGGAGTTATTAACTGATCAGCATGAGCATGGGGATGAAGAGGACCATGATCATGAATCAGAAGAGCATGAACATCATCATCATGGTGGTTATGATCCGCACGTATGGTTAGACCCTAATATAGATAAAGCGTTTGTTGAAGCTATTCGTGATGATTTGAGTAAACGTGATCCAGACCATAAAGATGAGTATAAGAAAAATGCGGATAAATTACTAAAAGAGTTAGATGGATTGGATAGTGATATGAAGCAAGCAACAGAAGGTCATAAAGGGCATGCTGTGTTTGTTTCACACGAATCATTAGGTTATCTTGCAGATCGTTATGGTTTTGTTCAAAAAGGGGTTCAGAGTTTGAACGCTGAAGATCCATCACAAAAAGAATTAACTGAAATCGTTAAAGAAATTAATGATACAGGTGCAAAATATATTTTATATGAAGAAAATGTTGCGAATAAAGTAACAGATACAATTCGTAAGGAAACAGATGCTAAACCATTAAAGTTCAATAACATGGAAGCTGTAAGTAAGGATCAGGCGAAAGATGCAACTTATCAAACATTGATGAAAGAAAATGTTAAAAATATTGAAAAAGCATTAAATGATAAAATTGAAGCTGAAGATGATAAAGCAGCAGATAAACATTCTAAGGCGATTCAAGATGGTTATTTCAAAGATAGTCAAGTGAAAGATCGTGAACTTTCAGATTATGCGGGAGAATGGCAATCTGTTTATCCACTATTAAAAGATGGTACATTGGATGAAGTATTTGAGCATAAAGCTGAGGACAAGGGAGATAAATCCGCTAAAGCGTATAAAGATTATTATGATACAGGTTATAAAACAGACATTGATCATATTAAGATTACTAACGATACAATTACTTTCATGAAAGATGGTCAAACTGTAAAAGGAACATATCACTATGATGGTAAAGATATTTTAGATTATGAAGCAGGAAATAGAGGTGTACGTTATACATTTAAGTTAGAAGGTGAACCTTCCGAGGATTTGCCTAAATATGTACAATTTAGTGACCATAATATTGCACCAACAAAAACAAGTCACTATCATATTTTCATGGGTAATGATCGAGACAAAGTATTAAAAGAATTAGATAATTGGCCAACTTATTATCCTTCAGACTTATCTAAAGAAGAAGTAAAAGAAGAAATGTTAGCACATTAATTTTTAGTGAGGCATCTATTGCAACAATTACGTTGTAGTAGGTGTCTTTCTTTTTACTGTTTGGAAAAGTTGTTCACTCAGATGGACTATATGCGTACTATGAATACAATATTCAAACAATACGATGGCACTCAAATTAAAGAAAGAAAAGATATATATGATAGTCATAGTCCAATTGATTCAAATATTAAGAATGAATAGTCACTGGAGAAGGGTTAATCTACAAAATTACGGATTGTTCAACAAGGAGTATTGCATAACCTTTAATATCTTAATATAGGTTAGTTCAGTGTGTGGGTGTCTACGATATATATTAACGCTGTTTAATGATTTTAATTGTTTGTGAAAAGGTTTACAATAAAAGAGAGGCTTTTAAAATAATGAAAGGGTGTAAGGCATATGATAGAACTTTCACAACAAATTGCTTTAGTAACTGGTGGTGCCAACGGTATTGGTAAAGGTATTGTTGAGGCGTTAGCGCAAGCGGGTGCAAAAGTTATTATTGGTGATATCGATAGCGTTCAAGGTCAACAAACGGCGAAAGATGTCGGTGGAGACTTTTATGAGTTAGATGTGACAGATAAGGCACGTATTGAATTTGTTATAGCGGATATTATTGGAAAATATGAACGCATCGATATTTTAGCATCTAATACAGGTGTCTACCCGCAAATTCCGATTGAAAAATTAACAGAAGATGATTGGGATTATATTCAAAATGTTAATTTAAAAGGGATGTTTCTCATGACGCAAGCTGTGCTCAATGTCATGAAAGCACAAGGGTATGGACGTGTTATATTAACTTCATCAGTCACTGGACCGATTACGGGTTATCCGGGGTGGTCGCATTATGGCGCAACAAAAGCAGGTCAGTTAGGTTTTATGCGTAGTGCAGCATTAGAGTATGCGAAATACGGCATTACAATCAATGCTGTACAGCCGGGTAATGTTTTGACAGAAGGGTTGAAAGCACAAGGGGAGGCTTACTTGGAAGGAACGCGCAAAATTATTCCAACACATGCGTTAGGAGAGCCATTTGATATTGGTTATGCAGTGGCATTCTTTGCTAGTCCACAAGCTAAGTTTATTACAGGCCAAAGTCTTGTTATTGATGGTGGACAAATTTTACCCGAAGAGCCAGATGCGATTATATAATACCCATCAAAACATATAAAAGGCGTGTGATTGCTTCGTTGTAGCGAGGCACATCACACGCCTTTTAAGTTATTTTACATACTTCATCTCTAATTGATGAATAAGATGTGTCAACATATCGTTGTTAGGTGTTGGGATATTTGCCTCACGACCATACTGGCTAATTTGGCCATTCAAGTAATCTACTTCAGTATAACGTCCATGATATAAATCTTGGTGCATAGATGGATAGTGTAAGCCTTGTGTTTCCTTAGGATAGGCTGCTTCAATTTTTTTGAGAAGTGCTTCAGCATCGAGAGTAACACCACGTGTTTGACCGACTGCAACGATTTCTTCGATGATAGGCTGTACCATTGCACGAGTATGTTCATAGCTGCCAAATTCATAGATGGTTTTATTCAAAATACTACATAAAGGGTTTAAGACACTATTTAACGTTGCTTTAGACCAAATGGATTGGAAAACATTGTTACTCACTTTGGCATTAAGTCCCGCGTCATTGAAGATTTTGTTGATGGCTTCAGTACGGTGATCTACCTGACCGTCTGCACGTTGAAACTCAATACTGCCTTGACCTTCTAGTAAAATTTGTCCAGGACCACGCATACCTGCTGTCCACATAGTCACTGCTAAAAAGATTTGCGAGTGTGGGACAATTTTTTTGAATCGTTCATCGTGACCTAAACCATTCATCATCGTTAAAATGGCAGTATCTTGATGAATGGCACCTCTATTATAGAGTTCTTGAATCATAGACTCTGACTGCATCGCTTTAGTCAGGATAATAATGAAGTCAAATGATTCAGTCACTTCGGTTGGTAATATAGCAGGGATATTTACAGTATAAGTATCTGTTTCTGTTTGAACTTCTAAACCGTTTGTATTGATTGCACGAACGTGGTCTTCCCAAGTATCAATCAATGTAACGGAGTATCCAGCTTGTTTAATATAACTTCCGATACGACTTCCCATAGCACCGGCACCAGCTATTGCTATATTTGTCACAATATCTCCCCCTTAGTTGTTAGGTGTAAACCGCTTACATTAAGTTTAGGTTTTTAAAGAAAAGATGTCAATGTCACGAATCAGACTAAACTATATTAGAAAAGGAGTAAGACAACGAATATTCATATCGATATAGTGGTACAAGTGTTATAGCAAGTAGGATTCAAGCGTGTATTTTGCTTTCTAAGCAATTATTTTAATCGTATAGGTTTATGACATCGTATGGTGGTCAAACAGGGCGTACTGTAATTTCGTTGATATTGACATGTGGCGGTTGTGTTAAGGCGTAAGTGACAGCACTCGCAATATCATTAGCGTCTAACATTTTGCGGCCTCCAAAGTCACTATCTGCATTGAGTGGCGTATCCACCATTCCGGGTGAAATGCTTGTTGTTCGGATACCTGTGCGTGCCAGCTCTTTTTCAAGTCCTTGCGTAATCGTATGTACGGCAGCTTTTGTCGCACTATACAATGTACTGACTTTAGTAACTTCGAAGCCAGATATAGAAGAAATGTTAATAATATGTCCAGAAGACTGTGATTGTAAATATGGCATTACCGCATGAATTGCGTATAACGTGCCTTTGATATTGACATCAATCATAGTATCCCATCCGTCGACATCACCTTTTGTAATAGCCGAAGAAGTCATAAGACCCGCACTGTTGACCAAAATATCAATCTTGCCAAAATGTTCTATGACATGTTGCACAGCTTGTTGTACTTCATCTTTGTTAGTAACATCTGTTGGAATAATGAGTGCATCTTTAAAATGTGTAGCAACATCACTCATTTTGTCTTCGCTGCGTGATAATAATGCAACTTTCACGTTGTGTTCATCAAGTTGACGTGCGATCGCAGCGCCAATACCACTACTTGCTCCTGTAATAATGGCAACTTTATCAGTAATTGTATGCATTTTATAATCACCTTTCATAAATAATTTGTAACTTAAAGTTAAAAGCTTTTTGAAGTGAAATGCTAGTGATATGATTCGATATTGTATATGAATTGCATTTATGTTAACAAATATGTCAAAAAGCTACAAAAGAATGCGTTAAAAAATAATCATTATTATGTTAAAATATTCACATTGAAAATGAAAAGAGGAAGAAAAAGAATGCTTCTTTTTGGTATTGAAATTATTATAATGATCATTGCTATTGTACTTGGCTTACGTATAGCTGGTGCATTAGGGTGTGGTATTTTTGCAATTGTTGCACAACTTATAATGATATTTGGTTTTGGACTCCCTCCAGGTTCGGCACCTGTCACTGCAGTGTTAATCATTCTATCTATTGGTATCGCAGGTGGGACGCTCCAAGCAACAGGGGGTATTGATTATTTAGTACAACTTGCTTCCAAAGTGATTGAGCGCTTTCCTAAGTCGATTATTTTTATTGCACCAATGATTGTTTTTTTGTTTGTGTTTGGTATTGGCACCACGAATATTGCTTTATCGTTAGAGCCTATTATTGCCAAAACGGCACTCAAGGCACGAATTCAACCGAAAAAGCCGTTGACTGCTTCTGTATTGACAGCCAATATTGCTTTATTGTGTAGTCCGGCAGCTTCTGCAACAGCATATATGATTTCTGAGTTTGCAGGACTAGGGATTACAATGGGAAATTATTTAGCGATTGTATTACCGACAGCATTGATCAGTATGGTCATTTTAAGTATCTTTATGACATTTGTTGGTAATACAAAAATGGATGAACGCCAAGCTGAGACGATGTTGCAGAAGATTGTTAAAGAAGACGTATCTCGAACTTATTCAACACGTGTAAAAATAGGTGTATTATCATTTATTATTGCAGTGGGCTGTATTTTAATATTCGGTATTTTTCCTGAATTAGGTCCGTCTTTTAAAATTGATGGAGACATTGTGAAACTACAAATGACTGACCTTGTGCAACTCTTTATGTATATGAGTGCAATGGTTAATTTATTATTAATTAAAATCCAACCGAATGAAATATTAAACACACATATTACGCAAGCTGCAATTGGCGCATTATTTGCTGTGTTGGGACCCGGGTGGCTTGGAGCTACGATTTTTAGTGCGTCTGCCAATCGCGATATTATGGAAAAGCAAATTGGTGGTCTAGTTGCTCAAGCACCATGGCTTCTTGTTTTACTTGTCGGTTTAGTAGCAATGATTGTGATTTCTCAATCTGCGACAGCATCGATTATGGTGCCGATTGTCATGACATTAGGAATCCCACCAACATTTTTTATAGCGATTGCGCAAACATTAAATGTTAACTTTGTTATTCCAGCACAGCCTACAATTTTATTTGCGGTAGATGTTGACGAAACACGTTCTACAAAAACAACAAGCTTTTTAGTTCCAGGTTTCTTTTTGATTGGTACAACAGTTATCGTTGGTTTGACGATTAGAATGATTATCGGAATTTAGAATATAGTATACAGAAGTTAGAAGTATCGATTATAAAATTTAATAGCAGGAAACGATTTTAGAAGCGGATGATTCTTGTTGAGCGTAGGGTGGAAATCTTGAGGGTTAAAAAGATTTCTGCCCCATTTTTAACTGTAAAAGTATATGAATACAAAAAGCCCACGCCACTATGGGGAGGACGTAGGCCAAAAAGGTTCAATTAATATAAAAATAATTAACACTATAACGTGATTATATCATAAAATTATTAAATAATCTTATACTTTTTATTTTTAAACGCGTTGATGTTCTAAAGTGCATCGTTTTATGGATATTTATAAATATAAAATATCTTGTTTTATGAGAGCGAATCCAAAATTTTAGTTTTCCAATTGTAAATATATTATGAAACATAATCAGGTGATTTAATCACGTACTTGTTTTGCTAAGTTTGTAATATATTCAAAAAAGGCATCGTGTTCAACATGATATACCAGGTTTAATGGGCGACCATTCACGTTATCAATATATGTCCGTCCTTGGCTTGGACCAGATGTGAAAACAGAAGCATGTACTACTTTTTGTCGTACAAGTTCGGGTTTTCCGATATAAGCTGTTGTAAGTACATCCCATAGAAAATATGTTGAGTTTGTTTGGAAATGTGTAAGCGGTGGTACAGCAGCATAACTTACACCAAGGAAATCTACACCGGTATGTTGACGTTGGTTTGCCCAGTATTGTCGAATTGCAGGTGTCAGCGGTACTTGGTTTGTACTTTCTAAAGCAATCATATCGATTGGAATATTTGTTGCGAAGACGCGTGCTACTGCTTCGGGATCCCAAAAAGCGTTCCACTCTGCTGTACCATCATGTTCAGGTTCTTCTACATTTCCTTTTTCTAAAAATGTTCCTCCCATCCATACAAGGCGTTCGATATTTTGTTCAATTTCTGGTGCAACATCTAATGCTTTTGCAAGATCGGTCAAAGGGCCTGTAAATAACAAAGTCACAGGTTTATCAGTATTTTGTATTTTATCGATGATATCTTCGTAAGCGTGTTGAGCCAATAATTGAGATTGGATTGTACATGGCTCGTTTAAAATAGGGAGTGCATCCATAAAAAAGGCATGCATACGCCAATCTTTTGGGAATGGATTTTTACCACGTTCTTGTGAAGCGGCAACATCTAGTGGTTGTTTTGCAAAGCGATTAATAATTTTGCGTGAGGCGCTTTCTGAAGGTTCAACATAGCAGTCAGCACCAATTGTACTGACACCTATAAGGTCGACCGAGTCCATATGTAAGAGTAAGAAAAGTGAGATTAAGTCATCTACACCGCCATCATGATTGAAATAAATAGGTTTCATAATTTTCTCCTTTATTTGTGATGACTCTATCATAATGAATTGAGTCAAAAAAAGCACCTCATGTGTTACATATAAAATAAAAACTTTAGTAAGCATTAAAACATCTAATATGAATAATTTATGTAAATAATGATGGTGAGATTGAGTGTGTAGTGTCATAAGATAGTCATATTTTTAATCATTTTTCTTAGATTCGAATGTTATAATAATGATAATCATTATCAAATAGATGAGGTGTCATATGAAAAAAGAAGCAGGACATACATTTTTAGCAAAATTAGGAAAAACAAGATTGCGTCCGGGTGGTAAGCGTGCAACGGATTGGCTTATTCATAAAGGGCAATTTAATGCGCATAAAAAAGTTTTAGAAGTAGCATGTAATATGTGTACGACATCTATTGATTTAGTACAAACATATGGTTGTCACATTGAAGGGATAGATTTGAATAAAACGGCACTTGAAAAAGGTGAAGAAAATATACGTGCAGCTGGTCTAGCTGATAAAATTCACCTTCAGCAAGCAAATGCTATGAAGCTCCCTTTTGAAGATAACAGCTTTGACATTGTACTCAATGAAGCAATGTTGACAATGTTGCCAGTTAAGGCTAAGCAACAGGCACTGCAAGAATATTATCGTGTGTTAAAACCGGGTGGTGTTTTGTTAACACATGATATTGTGATTGAAGATGCTACTCATGAAAAAGAAATTATTACGCATCTTTCGCAAGCCATTAACGTGAATGTTTCACCACAGTTAAAAGAGAAATGGCATGAATTATATTGCAATGCAGGATTTGTTAACATTGAAACAGAACAAGGTCAGATGACATTAATGACGCCTAAGGGTATGGTTTACGATGAAGGCGTTAAAGGCACTGTTAAGATTGTAAAAAATGCTTTGAAAAAAGAAAATAGGCAGATGTTTATGCGTATGTTTAAGACATTTAAAAGGTATGAGAAAAGTTTGAATTATATTGTACATGCAGCATATAAGGCAAAGTGATCAGAATAGTGGACCACAGATAAGATAAGTGGGTCTTTTAAAGTAAAACTTGTTGGGGTTTCACTGAGGTACAATACGTCATCATTCGTTATTTTGCATCCAAGATAGGTATATATAAGCGTGGGCAAGCACAATTGACTTGCAATGTATGATTATAATGCGCACTTCTATGCATTCAGTGTTAATCTGAGTGCATTTTTTATTCTTATGTTTGTTGTACCATGATAAAATAGTGATATTAAAGAACAATGAAAGGGTGGATGAGTATTGGCTGCCTCAGAAAAGCAGACAAAATTTAACTTTGTCGCATTACTTTTATTGATTGGTGTTTTTATGGCGGCATTGGACAATGGTATCATCAGTGCAGCACTTACTACAATTAATCAGTCTTTTGAAATACCACCACAAATGGGTGCGTGGGGAATAGCTATCTATACGTTAGGAATGGCAGTAGCTACACCTATTGCAGGAAAGCTTGCAGATATGTATGGACGTAAGAAGGTTTATATGATTGAAGTTGTGTTATTTGGTGTAGGTTCGTTACTCGTTGCGTTAAGTCCAAACTATACATTTTTTATTGTTGCACGCCTTGTTCAATCTTTAGGTGGTGGGGGCCTATTTGTTATTGCAAGTGCCCATTTTATCTCTACTTATGATCGTACAAAACAGGGAACAATGCTTGGCGCACTTGGTGCAATGAATGGAATAGCGTCTGTTCTAGGACCTAACCTAGGGAGTATCTTAATAAAAGTGACAGGAACATGGCATTGGCTCTTTTTAGTGAATGTTCCTATTGCAATATTTATTATTATTTTTATTGGAATGAAAATGTCCGAATCACATCGTCCAGTTCAGAAAAAAATGGATACTTATGCCATTATTATGTTTTCACTATCAACGCTACTCGTCATGTTTGCTATTTATAATATTCGAGCGGGTGATCTGATCAGTAGCATGATGCGTTGGTCTGTGATTGGTTTATTTGTACTTGCTATTATAGGTTATGCCATAATGATTTGGATTGAACGCAGAAATGAAGAAAAAGCAGTAGATGCCTTTCTGCCGTATACACTTTTACGTCAGCCCACATTTGCAGTCATATTAATCATGGGTATATTTTCCGGTATGCTTATTGGAGCGATTATTTTTATTCCAGCGTTTGTAGAAAATATTTTACACGTCAGTTCTGAAAATAGTGGATTTTGGTTGACGCCACTTGCGCTCGCATCGGGAGTGGGTGCATCGATGGGAGGAAAAATGGTTGATCGTAAAGGTCCTGTATTTGCACTGATTATTGCAAGTATCATTAGTATTATCGGTTATGGTGGATTGGCGTACTTGACATTCAGTAGTTTAACTTTTATTGTCTTTTCTATTGTTGCGGGACTAGGTTTTGGCTTTACAATAGGTGCCCCATTGACAGTGCTCGCCACGCGTACGGCAGGTGCTGAAGATAATCATAACAATACGGTCATTGCAACATTATCTGTTTCACGGCAAATGGGTATTACCATTGCACCGACACTTTTTGCAACGTTTATTCAACTGGGCTTCAGCAAGACAGTAGATCAGGTAACAAATATGCTGAATATAAATGGATATGCATTTAATGATCTGTCAATGAAGTTGCAGCATAAGTTGGAAAGTTTAAATGGAAGTACATATGATGTTTGGCAGTATCTGTCAGAACAGGAATCAACATTATTGAATCAATCTGTAAAACAAGGGTTAGAGTCTACGGCACATACTGCTTTTATGCCAGTTTTCTTAACAGCAGCTTTAGGTTCACTGATGATATTAATTTTAACGATTATATTTAGAAAACAGTTTTTGAATGTAACGCAATCATTAGAAATAGAAGAAGCCATAGGGGATGATCCTAAGTAAGTGCATCAATATCTATGAATAACAATAGAGGTCTGAAAGGGGAAAATGTTCTCATAAACTTTTCATTTATAACTATACTTGCTGTGAGCAGGACGATGAAAGCTTTTATAAAAATGCGCTTTCTGTTCTGCTCTTGTCTTTTTATTGTTTCATGTGGAACAGAAAGAACGTAAATTTTTTGATGTAGACCTTTACACAATCTTAATATTCGCATTAAATAAGCTTTATAATTCTTCGGTACACTGATGATGAAAGTCATATTGAGTAGAGGAGTTCGTAACAGATGAAAATCAAAAAGCAATGGAACAAACTCGCATTAGCCAGTGTACTTGTAACATCATCATTTTTTGGAGTGACACCCTATACATCATATGCAAATAGCCAAACAAGTGAGGGACAGGCACACCAACAACAAGATACGAGTGTGACAGCATATGGCAATACTGAAAAACCTAAAAACATTATTTTTTTAGTGGGTGATGGTATGGGCCCTTCATATAATGCGGCATATCGTTATTTTGCAGATAATCCAGATACAAAAGATATGGAACCAACAGCATTTGATGAATATTTAGTCGGGAGCCAACGTACCATTTCAGCAGACTCTAAAGATAATGTGACGGATTCAGCCGCGGCAGCAACGGCTTTTAGTTCAGGTCATAAAACATACAATGGTGCAATAGGTGTGGATTCTCACAAGCAAACGGTTGAAACAGTTTTAGAGCGTGCTAAAAAGTTAGGTAAGTCAACAGGTCTAGTCACAACGGCAGAAGTAACAGATGCAACACCAGCAGCGTATGCTGCACATGTAGATAGCCGTGATAAGAAAGATGAGATTGCCACGCAGTTTTATGAAGATCGTATCGATAGTAAGCATAAGGTGGATGTAATTCTTGGCGGAGGGGCAAAATATTTTGGCAAAGAGAATGGAAACCTTGATAAAAAATTTGAAAAAGATGGCTATGATGTTGTAACGACGAAAGCGGTATTAGCACAATCAGAAAAATCTAAAGTATTAGGGTTATTTTCAGAGGCGCATATGCCTTTACAAATCGATGCACCACAGGACGACCCTCAATTAGTCGATATGCAGCAAGCAGCATTAGAGCGTCTATCTAAAAATGATCAAGGCTTCTTTTTAATGGTAGAAGGTGCATCAATCGATAAGCAAGGACACGCTAATGATATAACAGGTGTGATGTCCGAAATGAAAAGTTTTGAAAAAGCATTTGATGAAGCAATGCACTATGCGAAAGTGCATCCAGATACACTTGTTATTGCAACGGCAGACCATTCAACAGGTGGGATGACCATTGCTAAAGGCAAGGACTATTTATGGGATGCTGAAGTTGTACGAAATATGAAACATTCAGGTAAATGGATGACAGAGCAAATTGCAGAAGGTCAAAACATTTCGAAAACAATTCAAGCAGGATATGGTTTTGAAGTAGATAAAAAAGATTATAAAGTGATCAAAAAAGAAGCGAATCAACTTGCAAAGTTAGATGAGAAAAAAGATAAAGACAAATATGAGGCACAATTTCAAGTATTGCAAGATGCAGTTCAGCACCCCATCAATGAAGCTTCTCACACAGGATGGACGACGTATGGGCATACAGGAGAAGATGTTAACACGTATGCTTTTGGACCACGATCAGAAGTCTTCGAAGGAAATATAGATAACACAGAAAATGCCAAAAATATTTTTGAATTTTATACGGAAGAAGCTCCAAAGTAAGGAAGTCATTACATATTAAAAGGTGTTATTAGGAAATGTAAATCGACTTTATGGAGAGCGGTGACGAAATAGCTCTGAGAGATCTCGTCACCGCTTTTTTCTTCTATCCTGTGCGTATTTTATTCAGCTTGACGAATATCCTCGGCAATATCTTGATAGTCGAATTGTTTGTTGAGAAATGATGGTTTTGTAGAAAGGTGTTGTTCAAAGATTGGACAGTTTTGTATTTCTACCGCTGCATTTGTGACATCGAAGTTTAAGATGTGACCCATAAATTGACGGTCATCTGATAAAAAGTGTGCATGAAAACCTGCGGACCCTATACCATGAAAAACTTCAGGTGTGTATACAGCAACAATTGTTCCAGAGATATTATTGCGTGTATATTCGGGTTGCGCTTGTGCAGATTTGATGAGTCGTGTATATGGAGGTGTTTGTTTAGGCATGACACGTATGTGCATCATATCAAAAACACCTTTAATTTTAATGACAGCAAATAAGTTTTCGCTTAACATTTGATTACGAATTTCTTTATAAAGCGTTTCTTGATTTAAATGTTGAACATCAAACGTTGTATCCGATACAAACTTCGATATAGAAGCATAAGGTACGAGCTCATCACCTGTTAAATGACGAACGTTATGATCAGTTGTTGTTGCATGATATGCTTCTCCATCTACAAATATGACCTCTCCATCAGAGCCTGTTAATGTTGCGATACCATGGTCACCATATTGTAGCAATGTATGGATGGAGCAAGTTCCTTCTAATGCGCCTGCCATCAAAGTACCAAGTGTGCCATGTTGATATAATGTATGTTGCATAGTTGTTGCCACCTTTATGTATTATCCTATTCCATTCTATTGTAAAAGGTGTACAGAGTCGTAACAAGTATAACGACCTGATGAATATAGACAGATGGAGTATTATTACGATAATATGAATAATAAATAGGACAAAAGGGGTGTTGTAGGATGGAACAGATTGCACGGATTGATACATTATATATTGGAGGGGTCCGACAAATAGGAGATGAAGCGGCAACGCATCCATTACAACAACCATGGACAACGGCTGCCTTTAAGCAAGCAACGGATCAATCTGTTTGGCTTGCTAAAGATGGATTACACGGTGACAATGTGGCAGATACACGTTTTCATGGTGGAACAGAAAAAGCGCTTTTTGCGTATTGTGCGGATCATTATACAGCATTTAGTCACAAGTATCATCAAAATATTCCAGTGGGTAGTAATGGAGAGAATATTGCGGTTCGTCATATGAATGAGACGTCTGTATGTATAGGAGATATTTATCAAATAGGTGAAGCTGTTGTACAAGTATCACAGCCGAGGAGACCATGTTGGAAGCCGAGCCGTCGTTTAGGTATTTTGGAGTTTGCTGAGATGTTAGAAGAAACAGGTCATACTGGCTGGTATTATCGTGTGCTTCAGGAAGGTTATATTCAACGTGGAGATGAGCTGATTTTACAAGAAAGACCTTATCCAGAATGGTCAATTCAACGTATGAATGATGTGTTAAACCACTCTAAGGATATTAAGTTAATGCAAGCTTTAAAAGATGCATCATTCACACCAGAAAGTTGGCAAAATACTTTAGATAAACGCATTGCTGGAGAAGAGATTGATCATACGGCGAGGTTATATGGTCCGAATATCGAACATATATCATGATATAGATAATAAAAAGCATTGAAACACTTTTGAAAAAGAGGTGTTTCAATGCTTTTTCAAATAAATAAATATACCTAATAAATGAATAAAAATACAAATTATAATCCGTTAAATAAATTTTTAACGTTATTAACCAAGTTTATAACGTTGTTTTGACAATTGTTTAAGAGGGGTGAAGTTATATATATTCAAAAGTGTTAATGCATATAGTTGAATGTAATTTGCATTAACTTAAAAACTTCGATACGCTATGGCATGTGTCTTACTGTGAAAGAAATACATAGAACATAGGGGGATTCAATGTGCATAAAAAAAATAAATTGATGGATTGGATTGTTTTTTGTGGAACAGCATTGGTTTTATTAATGGCTGTCACTCCAATGATGGTCTTTCCGCAACAAAGTCGAGCGGTTGTAATGGCAATGAACGAATTTGTTACAACAAAACTGGGTGCGACTTATCTTGTATTAGGACTGGCAATTTTTTGTTTTGTACTTTATATTGCTTTTGGAAAGTATGGCTCAGTGACATTAGGTCGTGCCAGTGATCGGCCAGAGTTTAGCGACTTTGCATGGGCTTCAATGCTTTTTTGTGCAGGTATTGGCTCTGATATTTTATATTGGGGTGTTATTGAGTGGGCTTATTATTTTCAAGGACCACCTCAAGGCGCCGAACCAATGAGTGATACTGCACTGAATTATGCAACGATGTACGGCATGTTTCATTGGGGACCTATTGCATGGTCAATTTATGTGTTACCTGCCTTACCTATCGGTTATTTAGTATTTGTCAAAAAGCAGCCTATTTTCAA
This sequence comes from Staphylococcus sp. 17KM0847, assembly GCF_013463155.1. Taxonomy (NCBI): domain Bacteria; kingdom Bacillati; phylum Bacillota; class Bacilli; order Caryophanales; family Staphylococcaceae; genus Staphylococcus; species Staphylococcus xeri. The sequence goes on along the minus strand of NZ_CP040781.1, from coordinate 1,879,166 downwards.
AATTAGTCAGGCTTGCCGTCCGATATTGAAAAGTCATACGGATGGTTTGATCGGAAAACTTGTTGATATTTTATTTATTTTTGGTTTAATAGGTGGAACAGCAACCTCATTAGCATTAGGAGTTCCTATGATTTCAGCAGGCCTGGAAAAGCTGTTTGGTATTGATGGTTCAAGTATGGGTGTTAAGAGTCTGGTTTTATTAGGTATTACGATTGTATTTGCTTACAGTTCATATAGAGGATTGAAAAAAGGCATACAAGTTTTAAGTGATTTGAATGTTTGGCTTTCTTTTGTTTTACTGGCATTTATCTTTATTGTAGGACCTACCATTTTTATTATGGAAACTACTGTAACGAGTTTTGGAAATATGTTAAAAAACTTTTTTCAAATGGCAACATGGCTTGAACCTTTTGGCGGTTTAGGTGGGCGTGAAGAGACAAATTTTCCGCAACAATGGACGATTTTCTATTGGGCTTGGTGGATCGTTTATGCGCCATTCATCGGTTTATTTATTGCACGTATTTCTAGGGGACGAACATTAAAAGAAGTGATTTTAGGAACAATTGTGTATGGTACATTTGGTTGTGTGTTATTTTTTGGTATTTTTGGGAACTATGCGACATACTTACAAATTACAGGACAGTTTGATGTGGTAGCATTTCTCAATACACACGGTACAGAAGCGACAATTATTGAAGTTGTTCATCATTTACCATTTTCACAAGTGATGATTGCACTGTTTGTATTATCAGCTTTTCTATTTTTAGTAACAACATTTGACTCTGCATCATATATTGTTGCATCGGCGACACAAATACGTGTAAAAGGTGAGCCGATTAAAATGAATCGTTTGTTTTGGGCATTTGCATTATGCTTACTTCCATTTTCATTAATGCTTGTTGGCGGTGAACGTGCACTTGAAATATTACAAACGGCTTCTATCGTTGCAGGCGTCCCGTTAATTGTCATTTTTATTATTATTATGATTTCGTTTATGATGATATTATCGGGGGACCGTATTGCATTGCAGACACGGGCAGAGCGGTTTAAAAAGATTGAACGTCGCTCACTGCGTATTTTACAAGTGAGTGAAAAAGATGATGAAGATAATAATTTATAAATTAAAAAGACCTGAAGTTACGCAAGATGTGTGTAGCTTCAGGTTTTTTTGGTGGTCAATCAGAAAGGATAAAAGCCCGTTATTATTCATCGTTATGAGGTATTGGAAAGTAATTGAAAATAGCGCCAGACTTAATCGCATTGCTAATTGAGCTGAGCCATTGGTAATATAACCGTGAATGAGCCATATGGGCTTTGATTTCTTGAGCTTCTGTCTTTATAGATTCTTCGACATCCGTAGCATCAAGAATATGATCAATTATATCTTCTGCTTCTTGTAAGGCGGCCATATTAATTTTAATTTCACGGTGCCATTTTTGTGTGAAGAAGTTACTGAAGAATGTAAAGAAGTCTTTCTCTGCTTCAAAATGTTGTTTACGACTGCCGCGTGTAAATCGTTGTTTAACGACATCGAATTCTTGTAACTTTTTGACACCAGCACTCATACTTGGTTTGCTCATTTGCAGTTCATTACGCATTTCATCGAGTGTCATGCTCTCTTCAAATAACATCGTACCGTATAAGTTACCTACACTGCGATTAATACCGTATAGATCCATTGTTTCGGCAATCGAATTAATTACAATATCTTTGGCTGTCTCCAATTGTAAGGCATAGCTTGTATTTGCTTTCATCCCATGGTCACCTCCTTATATTGAGTGTTCTATCTGCTAAATTGTACATCTCTTTTCAACTTTAACTCAAGTTTTTCAATAAAAAAATAGTTGTTTTTTAACGATCTGTGTATGTGCTAAGAGAGGAGATAAGAAGCTCATGTGCATATGAGCAAAAGGGGGAGAGTCGCTGATGATACAGTGCTTATCAAGAGAATGGCGATTTGACACTTCTTAAAGAGGATGATAGAGTTAACTTTGTGAAATTCGTTAAATAAAAACTTAACAAACTTAACAGAGGTGGATTATGATGGAACTTGTTAAAGATTTGTCACGTCATCAATTTATAGATGGTGCATGGGTTGAGAGTAGTAGTCAAGCAACACGTGATATTATTAATCCGTATAATCAGGACGTTATTATGACAGTTGCTGAGGGGACAACAGAAGATGTTGAGCGTGCCATTTTAGCGGCACGTCGTTCGTTTGATGCAGGAGATTATGCGCAGACGACAGCAGAATACAAAGGTCAGAAAGTACGTGCAATTGCGGATAAGATTAAAGAACACCGTGAAACGCTCGCACAGTTAGAAACATTAGACACAGGTAAAACATTGGAAGAGTCACTTGCAGACATGGATGATATTCACAATGTTTTTATGTATTTTGCAGGATTAGCAGATAAAGAGGGCGGAGCGTTAATCGACTCACCTATTGCAAATACTGAAAGTAAAGTAGTCAAAGAACCAATTGGTGTTGTAACACAAATCACGCCGTGGAATTATCCATTATTGCAGGCATCATGGAAAATTGCACCTGCACTTGCGACGGGATGCTCTTTAGTGATGAAACCGAGTGAGATTACACCATTAACAACTATTCGCGTATTTGAATTGATGGAAGAAGTAGGTTTTCCTAATGGTGTCATTAATCTTGTATTAGGTGCAGGTTCAGAAATTGGAGATATAATGTCGACGCATAAAGAGGTAGACTTAGTGTCATTTACAGGTGGTATTCAAACGGGTAAACGTATTATGAAGCAGGCAGCAGATCATGTTACAAATATTGCCCTTGAGCTAGGTGGTAAAAATCCAAATATTATATTTGACGATGCAGACTTTGATTTGGCAGTAGATCAAGCTCTGAACGGCGCCTATTTTCATGCAGGACAAGTATGTTCGGCAGGTTCACGTTTGATTGTTCACAATGCGATTAAAGATCAATTTGAGGCGGCATTAATCGATCGTGTTAAACAAATTAAAATGGGTGATGGTTTTGATGAAAATACAGAGTTAGGGCCACTTATTTCATCGGAACATCGTGATAAAGTTGAACGTTATATGCAAGTTGCGAAAGAAGAAGGTGCAACGATTGCAGTAGGGGGTAAACGTCCAGAACGTGAGGATTTACAACAAGGCTTTTTCTTTGAACCTACAGTTATTACGGATTGCGATACATCTATGCGTATCGTACAAGAAGAAGTTTTTGGTCCTGTGGTGACTGTTGAAGGTTTCGATACAGAAGAGGAAGCAGTACAGCTTGCTAATGATTCAATTTATGGTCTAGCAGGTGGCGTATTTTCTCAAGATATTGGTAAAGCACAGCGTGTAGCACACCGTTTGCGTATGGGAACAGTATGGATTAATGATTTCCATCCATATTTTGCCCAAGCGCCATGGGGAGGATATAAGCAATCAGGCATTGGTCGTGAACTCGGCAGTGCAGGATTGGAAGAATATCTTGAATTGAAGCATATCTTAACAAATACAAACCCAGAGCCTATAAATTGGTTTGGTACGAAATAAAAGCTAGTTATCAAGTGTATTTACAGTCTATAAAATGACTTGAAATATAAGTTTGGGCGGTCGCTTATTGAGCCGGGAGATGTATGACAGTCATCTTTTTGATTCGATATGTTTGTAAAATCATTCGGTTAAGACTTCTAAATCATGTCTTAAAGTTAAAATTTTGAGGAGGATGTTCGATGTCGAAAGCGTACGATAAAATGTATGATTATATTATTATTGGTGGTGGCAGTGCAGGATCTGTTCTTGCTGCACGTTTGAGTGAAGAGAAAGAGAAGAAGGTTCTTGTATTGGAAGCGGGTCGTAGTGACTATCCATGGGATTTATTTATTCAAATGCCTGCTGCATTGATGTACCCTTCAGGTAATCGCTTCTATGACTGGAAATATGAAACAGATGGAGAGCCACATATGGGAGGACGAAAAGTATTTCATACACGTGGTAAAGTGCTAGGTGGTTCAAGTTCAATTAACGGCATGATTTATCAGCGTGGTAATCCATTAGATTATGAGAAGTGGGGTCAATCAGAAGGAATGGAAACGTGGGATTATGCACACTGTTTACCATACTTTAAACGTCTTGAAACGGCGTTTGGAGCAGATAAAGATGATCCGATTCGTGGTTTGAATGGACCTGTCAAGTTACGTCGTGGTCCAGCAGATAATCCATTATTCCATGCTTTTTTCAATGCTGCAGTTGAAGCGGGCTATAAAAAAACAAAAGACGTAAACGGTTATCGTCAAGAGGGATTTGGTCCGTTTGATAGCCAAATCCATCATGGTCGCCGTATGTCAGCATCACGTGCTTATTTGCGTCCAGCGATGAAACGTAAAAATTTAACTGTAAAAACGCGCGCTTTTGTCGAAAAATTACATTTCGATGGGAACGTTGTGACAGGTGTGACTTATAAGCGCAATGGACGACTGCATAAAGTACTGGCAAAAGAAGTTATTTTATCTGGTGGTGCATTTAATACGCCGCAATTATTACAATTATCAGGTATTGGCGATGAAAAACATCTAAAATCACTGGGTATTAAGCCTCGCTTACATTTACCGGGTGTAGGGGAAAACTTTGAAGATCATCTTGAAGTATATATTCAACATACATGTAAAGAACCTGTATCTATGCAACCGAGCTTGAATAAATTTAAAATGCCATTAATTGGTTTAGAATGGCTCACACGCCGTACGGGGCCAGCATCAAGTAACCATTTTGAAGGTGGTGGATTTGTTCGCTCGAATAATGATGTAGACTATCCAAACTTAATGTTCCATTTTTTACCACTTGCTGTCCGTTATGATGGTCAAAAAGCAGATACAGCACATGGTTATCAAGTACATGTTGGACCAATGTACTCTAACTCAAGAGGTAGTCTAAAGATTACATCCACAAACCCATATGTTAAACCGAAATTTGTTTTTAATTATTTATCAACGGAAGAGGATAAACGTGAATGGGTGGAAGCGATTCGTGTAGCACGTCATATCTTAAAACAACCTGCATTAGATGCTTTTAATGGGGGTGAGATTTCACCGGGACCTAATGTTCAAACGGATGAAGAAATCTTGGATTGGGTTCGTCGAGATGCTGAAACAGCACTTCATCCATCTTGTAGTGCTAAAATGGGACCGGCTTCGGATCCTATGGCAGTTGTCGATCCATTAACGATGAAAGTACATGGCATGAAGAATTTACGTGTAGTGGATGCGTCTGTAATGCCAACAACAACAAATGGAAACATCCATGCACCTGTCTTAATGTTAGCTGAAAAAGCTGCAGATATTATTAAAGGTGTGAAGCCATTAACACCTGAACAAGTAGATTACTATGTTCATGGCAAAAATGACCCTAATGACGGTGCGGTTGAATTTTATGAATAAACTATAATATTAAAAGCCTTATAATATAAGAGGTTTAACCTCTTTGTTATAAGGCTTTTATTTTAATGGAATTACCAATGTTCAATCGAACGACGTTCCCCTTTAAAATTATTCTCAGTATGATGACGTTTTGCAAGTGTCTTCTCAATATCTGCTATTTGTACCTGCTGCTCATGTAATAAAACAAAAAAGTGATAGAGAAGATCTGCACTTTCTTCAATGAGTTCAGAATGATCATTTTTTAAAGCGGCGATTACAACCTCGAAAGCCTCTTCGCCAAACTTTTTAGTGATTTTTTCTTTTCCTTGTGTAAGCAAATAGTGTGTATATGATTTTTCACTCTTTGTATGGATACGTTGTTGTATAGTGGTCTCAAGGTTTTGGAGCTGATAAGGGACTTCAGTATTAAAACAGCTCTGTGTTCCTTTGTGACAGGTTGGACCTTGGGGGTGAACACGAATTAATAAGGCATCAGCATCACAATCTAAATGCATATCAACCACTTGTTGTATATGGCCAGAAGTCTCTCCTTTTTTCCACAATCTTTGTTTAGAACGGGAATAAAACCATACGACCTGTTCTTCATGAGTCCGTTTAAAAGCTTCTTCATTCATATATCCTAGCATGAGTACTTGTTGTGTTGAAACATCTTGTAATATAGCGGGTAAGAGTCCTTTTGAAAAGTCAGGATTTAGTGCCATCTGACAGGGATACCTCCTTGATCAAGTGTTGTTTTAATCTCTGTTACGGTCGTTTCTTTATCGTGTAAAATACTGGCAGCGAGACCAGCTGAAACAGGTGTTTGTTGGAAAAGATCAACAAAATGTTTGGCATTGCCACCCCCACCTGAAGCGATGATAGGGATATGGACACGGCGAGCAATTTCATTTAAATGTGCAATATCAAAACCTTGTTTCATACCATCAAAGTCCATACTTGTAATAAGTAGTTCGCCTGCACCAAGTGCCTCTACTTCCTGTACCCAATCATAGACCCGTTTATGAGTACGTTTTTTACCACCGTGTGTACAACAATAAAAATCGTCTGTTTTAGCATCATATTGACTATCTATTGCGATACAAATACATTGTCTTCCAAATTTGGTACTTGCTTGTCGAATAAGATCGGGATTTTTAAGTGCAGCAGAATTTAGAGAGACCTTGTCTGCACCATGTTTGAGCAACTGAGAAATATCTTCAAGTGTTGAAATCCCGCCTCCAACTGTCAAAGGAATAAAAAGTTTTGAAGCCGTTTGTTGAATGACATCAAGTGTTAAATCATGTCCACGTTCAGTTTTAGAAATATCTAAAAAGACGAGTTCGTCGGCACCACTATTGTTGTAATACATTGCTAATGTTACAGGGTCGCCAATATCACGCAATCCTTTGAACTGGATACCTTTGACAACACGCCCATCCTTAACGTCCAGACAGGGAATAATTCGCTTTTTTATCATTGTAATCCCTCCCAAAAATCAGGATGGTGTGCCGCTTTGCCTACAATAGCAGCAGCTACACCTGATTGTTCAAGTCGAAGTAAGTCATGTTGGTTGCGAATCCCCCCGGAAGCAATGACGGGAAGTTTAGTATGTGAAACAAGCTGTGAAGTACGTGTGAAGTTTGGACCACTCATCTTGCCATCTTTAGAAATATCGGTATAAATAATGCCACCAAGGGACAGATGCTCAATCTGTGCAATATACTCAAATAAGTCACATTGAGCATCTTCTAACCAACCGTTGATTTTGATTTTTGTATCGTAAGCGTCAACTGAAACATAGAGTTTCCCGGGAAATAATTGCGTCATTTCAGTCAGCCATTGTATATCTTGTATTGCTTTTGTCCCTACAATACAATAATCGATGCCATATGATAGGTAAGATTGAATGGTTTCGGCATGACGAATACCGCCTCCGACTTCGATAGGCTTTTGACTTATTGACACTAAATCACGGATATAAGTCATTTCAACAGAACGTTGTGATTTTGCACCAATCAAGTCAACAATATGAATGCGATCTACACACTCATACTGTTGATAAAATAGAATGCTCTCTTCTGCGGAGCGAGGCATTGTTTCAGATGTATTGTAGTCTCCTTCTGTTAAACGGACACTTTGACGATCTATTAGATCAATTGCAGGCCATAGCTTAATCATTGTGCCATCCTCCTTTGAGTGCTTGATTCAATATATTCAGTCCAGTTTGTCCACTTTTTTCTGGATGAAATTGAATACCGATATAGGTATGATGTTGTACAATTGCAGGAATAGGTGTTCCATAATCAGTATGAGCGATAACATAGTCATTCATAGGTGCTTGGTAGCTGTGTACAAAATAAACATCTTGTGTCAAATCATGTTTGGATGCTAATAAGTTATTCCATCCAAGATGTGGGATAGAATAAGGTGTTTGAATTTCAGTAATGTTTCCTTTGAGTAATCCGAGACCTTCAACATGACCTTCTTCACTACGTTCATACATCAATTGCATACCAAGACAAATGCCTATAATAGGTTTTTTATAACTTTTGAGCAGTGTATCTAAACCGTAAGCATGAATGGCTTTCATGGCATCTTGGAAATGACCGACACCGGGTAATATAAGTTGGTCTGCATTGTTAATAGTGTTAGGATCACGTGATAGTTGTGTTTGATAGCCCAAGTGTTCTATTGCACGTTGAACATTGTGAACGTTCCCTAAACCATAGTCTATAATAACAATCATAATTCAATCACACCTTTGGAAGAAGGAATGCGTGTGTCTTGAGTCGGCATCATAGCCTGTTTTAGCGCACGTGCAAAAGCTTTGAATATTGCTTCGATTTCATGATGTGTATTACCTTGATGTAGCAAATCGATATGTACAGTTAGGCGTGCATTAATCACGAGTGCACGAAAAAACTCTTCTACCAGCTCTGTATCAAACTGTCCTACTTTTTCTTTGCTAAATTGTGCATTGAAGTATAAGTAGGGACGCCCACTTATATCAACAACAGCACGTGCTAATGTTTCATCCATGGGGAGATATTGTTGACCATAGCGTGAATAATAAGGTTGTTCTTGTGTTAACTGCAGTAAGAGCTGTCCGAGAACGATACCAATATCTTCCGTAGTATGATGGTCATCCACCCATGTATCCCCTTTGACATGGATCACCAAATGTAAACCACTGTGAAAGCTAAATAATGTGAGCATATGGTCTAAAAAGCCAATGCCAGTTTGAATCTTACTCTCTTCTGTACTTTGAGAAAGTGTAATATCAATGTGTGTTTCTTTTGTTTGACGTGTTAATTGAAGGGTCATATTGTTCACTCCACTTTTTGATAATTGTTTCAAAGTGATCCATATCTTCAGATGATAAAATAGAATAACGGACACAGTGAGCCATATTTTTTTCAGTCACCGGGTCGTAAAAACGAGGTTTGAAGCCATGTTCATAAATATATTTACCTAAAGATATAGCACGTTCACCTGATGTTAAGATAAAGTTTGTTTCGCTTGGATAGATAGTGATTTGATTGCCGACATATTTTATGAAAATATGCTTTAATCGTTGGCTGAGTTTACGCTGTTGCTGTACAAAGGTTTGTGTGGATTCAGGATGTTCAAACAAGTATGTTGCTACACGTAATGATAAAATATTCAATGGATAGGGGTGCTCAATTTGACGAACGCGTGCAATAGTTGTAGGTGTTCCAATAAGTACACCGACACGTAATCCAGCAAGACCAAACGCTTTAGACAATGTGTGCATAAAGATAATATGATCTTCCAATGTGATATCAAGCGGTGTTGAGAAGTCGATATAGGCTTCATCTATAACGATATATCCTCCCAGTTCATGCATTTTGCGTGCAATTTGTAAAATATATTTCTCATCAAAGCGTTGCCCTGTTGGATTATGAGGATTACTTAGAATGAAAAAGCTCGGACGTACTTCATCAATACGTGTCAATATATGATCAATAGGAAAGGTCAAGTCTGATGTTGCTTCTACAAAATGAATAGGACGTTGAACTTGATCTGCGTACGCTTGATACATGAAGAAATCAGGATTAAGTGTTAGGCATGGTCCTTCAGGCATAATGAGCATGAGTTTTTGAATCAACTCATCAGAACCATTCGCTGCACAAATTTGATCTGGGGTAAATCGCCCAAAGTACTGAGCATAAGCAGAACAAAAACGATGATAATCTTCATCATGATAAAGGTTATAATCATCACAATTCATAATATTGAGAAAAGTTTGAGTAGATAACGGTGTACCTGCACTTTCGTTTTTATCCATTCTAATCATCATGAGTCCCTCGCATTCTAATCTTTAATGATTGTTCGTGATTGTATAGTGCTTCATCTTGTGCAATATATGCAGCATCTCGATAAGTTTGATTGTACGTTTTCTTGTCTAGTTGAATGACAGTATGCTTGGTTAAAAAGTCATTGACAGATAGCCCATGTTGGAAACGCGCTGTACGGTTTGTTGGTAAGACATGGCTAGGTCCGGCAATATAATCACCGATAGCTTCCGGTGCGTAGCCTCCTAAAAACAAACTGCCTACATAATGAATGTAAGGTACGTAATCTTGTGGTTGCTCTGTTTGAATAGATGCATGTTCTGGTGCAATCGTATTCATGATATCGCAGCAGACTTTAAAGGTTGGCGCATATATTGCGTAGTGATGTTGTTCTAAGCTAGTAGCAATAATATCTTGACGTTCAGTTGTTGCAGCAACTTCTGATAAGCGTGACTCAAGGCGCTCTAGTAATAACATATCTGTTGAAATCACATACGTACGCGCCATTTCATCATGTTCAGCTTGGGCTAATACATCATAAACGACAGCCTCTAAGTCGCAGGATTGATCAATAATGAGTGCAATTTCACTAGGTCCAGCAATTTGATCAATACCAACCTCACCATAAACAAGTTTTTTCGCATAGGCAACATATTGATTACCGGGACCTACAATTTTATCTACTTTAGGTATCGTTGCTGTACCATAAGCAAGAGCTGCAATACTTTGGGCACCACCAACTTGATAAACATGGTCAACACCAACGATATGACAAGCAGCAAGAACGCTTTGTGCAATGCCATCTTTTTGAGGCGGTGTTACAACTATAATTTCTTTTACACCTGCGACACGTGCTAACGTGGCAGTCATTAATACAGTAGAGGGATAGCTTGCTTTGCCTCCGGGAACATAAATGCCAACGCTTGAAATAGGGTGGTATACTTCATACATATTTTGATAAGGTTCTTGATTGTTATAACGAATGTGTGTTTGATAGTCATGAATACGTTGATAACTATGTTCGAGTGCATTGCGTAAATGCGTATCTAATGTGTCATAAGCATTTTGAAGTTCCGACTGTGGTACTTCGAGCTCTTGTGTCATCACACCATCAAATTGTAAGTTATAGTCGTATAGTGCTACATCACCATCTTGTTGAACACGATTACAAATCGCAGCCACTTGATCGTGACACTGCATATCGAATGCACAAGAGCTTTGAAAGTGTTCTAAAAATTGCGTGCTGTTATAAATCATTGAGGGACACTCCTAACATTTTAATAAAGTCATCAATTTCTTGTGATGCTGTGAAAAAACTTTGACGGTTTGTAATCAGTTGGGCTTGTATATCCATGATACGCTCTTTTTCGATTAAACCATTGGAACGTAACGTTGTACCAGTTTGTACAATATCGACAATGCCATCGACCATACCAATAACACAAGCCAGTTCGATAGAGCCCGATAGTTCAATGACTGAAACATCTCGTCCCGTTTCTTTGAAGTGACGCTGTGCAATGTTGGGGAAAGATGTTGCGATCGTATGATAGTGTAGTGTTTCATCAAATGCAGCTACTGCAAAGTGACACTCACCGAATGGTAAAGTAAGTAATTGGTTAACGTCATAGGATTGCTCCTCTAAAATATCACTACCTGTGATACCGATATCTGCAATGCCTTGTTCGACGTAAATAGGAACGTCATTTCCTTTTACAAAGAGGAAATGATATTGATCGGTTTGTATTTGGAGTTGGCGTTCACGAGATGTTATACGCGCAACCAGTTCTGGTACGTTTTGCTCTGCAAGATAATCTATAAAGCTTTTTAATAATCTTCCTTTGGCTAATGCAATAGTTAACAAAATACCTCTCCCCCTGCTATATGTTTTCTTATAATGTAAGACCAAGGCCAAAACCTTCTAAAGCACCTTTGTAATACCCCCCTTGAAGTAATAATTCGCGTTGAGCCAACTTAGCGTGGATAAATATGCCTTTGTAATAAGAACGAGGGGGTTGAGGTGTTAAATCCAGATGCACATTATCAATATCAAGTGAATGAAAGAATGCCTCCCAACGATTTAAGATTGCAATAATATGATGTGTAGAATCGAATAATTGATTCAACTTTTCCAGTTGCTGATGTGTGGGTGTTAGTAAGAGTTGAACAATTGGATGATGAAGCCCGAGTTTAAGGGTTAAACCAGAAATATTGCGCTGTTCAATCAACATCGTAATCTCTTTATTGGGTTGTGTATCGTTTAATAATAATTGAACCAGTTCATAATGCCCAATGACGATATAATCAATTTGATCTTCTAATATTTCCTGAATATATTTAAAAAAAACAGAGAAAGTATAATGCATCTCCTGAATAGTCGGTTCATACCACTCTAAACCTAACTGTGTTTGAATATGTTGGTGTCTCACGATAGTCCCAGAATAAGCAACGGCATTATGATGGCGATTATATTGTTGATAGTAGCGTACCAGCTGATCGGTAAAGTCATTGCGTAAGGCATAAAGTCGTTCATGATCTTGCCAAACACTGCGTTCGGGCATTTGCTTTAAGTCATCAGGTGTTAACGCATCCCAATGTAATGTTTCAATAAAAGGTGTTTGAATGAGATGGTAATGATGTTTTTCAGCAGTACGTAAAAAATTAATTTCTTCCAACTTAGATATGATTAAAGCATGCTCCATTTTCTAACCTCACTTTCGCTCTCTACCAAACTAAAGTATTTTGTAATACGGTTATAGTAGCATATCGTTATATGTATTTCAACAGAATAATCAGAAAAATATTTCAATTTCGTTAATTGTTGCAAAAATATTTAATTAAGTTGTTGAGTAGCGAGGTTATCGATTTTAAAAGTATCAATTCTAAAAGAAAAACTTTATGTTTTGGATTTTGTTATGGTTGCATATGTTTGAGTTTAGTAGATTAATCGTTTTTTTATTGAGAGAGATGTATAATTGATAGACGTAAACGATAAAATAAAAAGTAAGGAGCAGATAAGATGAACTACGAAAAATATATTGATCATACATTACTAAAGCCTGAATCGACACGTACTCAAATAGATACGATTATAGAAGAAGCAAAGACGTATCATTTTAAGTCCGTTTGTGTAAATCCAACACACGTGGCTTACGCAAACAATAAATTAGCGGATTCTGATGTTCTTGTTTGTACAGTTATTGGTTTTCCGTTAGGTGCATCAACACCAGCGGTAAAAGCCTATGAAACAAAAGATGCCATTGCGAATGGCGCAGATGAAATAGATATGGTCATCAATATTGGCGCTTTGAAAGATGAGCGTTATGAAGCGGTTCAGCAAGATATTGAAGCCGTAGTGGAAGCCGCACAAGGTAAAACAGTGAAAGTCATTATTGAAACGGTATTATTAACGGATCATGAAAAAGTGAAAGCATGTGAACTCGCTCAAGCTGCAGGTGCGCATTTTGTTAAAACTTCAACAGGCTTTGCAGGTGGCGGTGCGACACCTGAAGATGTCAAACTCATGAAAGATACAGTGGGCGATGCCTTAGAAGTGAAAGCATCAGGTGGCGTACGAAACTTATCAGATTTTCAAGCGATGCTAGAAGCAGGGGCAACGCGTGTCGGTGCAAGTGCAGGGGTACAGATTATGCAAGGTTTAGAAGCGGATACAGATTATTAATAATTCATAAGGAGTGAGTGCGATGTCTACACCATTTCAACGTGTGCATCTAATTGTAATGGATTCTGTCGGTATTGGAGAAGCACCAGATGCGGCAGTATTTAATGATGAAGGATCACATACATTGAAACATACGCTCGAAGGTTTTAATCAAACATTGCCTAACTTAGAGCGATTAGGATTAGGGAATATTGATGATTTGCCAGTTGTGGGTCGTGTCGATTCGCCCACAGCGTATTATACAAAGATGAGTGAGGCGTCTGTTGGGAAAGATACGATGACAGGACATTGGGAGATTATGGGACTTCATATTGATGAACCGTTTAAAGTATATCCCAATGGTTTTCCTGACGAACTTATTGATGAAATTGAACGTTTAACAGGACGTAAAGTTGTAGCGAATCGTCCAGCATCAGGGACACAGATTATTGACGAGTGGGGTGCACATCAAATGGAAACAGGCGATTTGATTGTGTACACCTCTGCAGACCCTGTATTACAAATTGCAGCACATGAAGATATTATTCCACTTGAAGAGCTATATGAGATTTGCGAAAAAGTACGCGAACTGACAAAAGATCCCAAATATTTAATCGGACGTATTATTGCACGTCCATATGTTGGAGAGCCGGGTCACTTTACACGGACAAGCAACCGTCATGACTATGCGTTAAAACCATTTGGGAAGACTGTGATGAATACATTAAAAGATGCGGATTATGATGTGATTGCGATTGGTAAAATTAATGATATTTATGATGGTGAAGGTGTGACGGAAGCGATTCGTACGAAAAATAATATGGACGGTATGGATCAGTTGATGAACGTCGTAGGACGTGACTTTACAGGATTAAGTTTTCTAAATTTAGTTGACTTTGATGCGTTATACGGACATCGTCGTGATAAAGAGGGTTATGCGCAAGCATTGAAGGACTTTGATGCACGTTTACCTGAGCTGTTGAGTCAGTTGAGAGAGGACGACTTGTTGATTATTACAGCAGATCATGGTAATGACCCAACAGCGGAAGGCACAGATCATACACGAGAATACATTCCGGTGTTATTCTATAGTCCGAAATTCAATAGTGGCAAAGCTTTAGATGGCGATACAACGTTTAGCTCTATCGGTGCAACGATCGCTGATAACTTTAATGTGAAGTTACCTGAATACGGTAAAAGCTATTTGGAACATTTGAAATGATTTATAAAACAATCTGGTATTGGGACATAGTAAGAATGGTCCGAAATCCGTAATGAACTATCTGTAAATGGCAGTAGGTGTCTAAATGGATTTTAATCCACTTTTAGTCATCACTTGCCGAGGCGGGACTACGAAAGTTTTTTCAGAACTGAACTTTCTGTCCTGCCTTTTTTATATTATTTTCACAAAGGGAAACGCTGGAATGATGCGCTTAATTATTTTAATGATTACATTTCAGCTTTAATTTAACATCGAATTTGTATGCGCTTACTTATAAACGCGTTATAATATAAAAAAAGAGATAGAAGGTGACGAGTATGAAAAAGTTAATTCAAGATAAGACTTCTTTTTTACAAGACATGTTAGAGGGTATGAAATTAACAAATTCAAATATTGATATTGTTGAAAACACAGTTGTTGTGCGAAAAACAAAGAAAACAGATGGTGTTGCACTTGTTTCAGGTGGTGGAAGTGGTCATGAACCTGCACATGCAGGATATGTCGCCCAAGGTATGTTAGATGCAGCAGTATGCGGAGAGGTCTTTACTTCACCAACACCAGATAAAGTATTAGCTGCAATTAAGGCAGTAAATAATGGTTCAGGTGTGTTGTTGATTGTTAAAAATTATGCAGGAGATGTCATGAATTTTGAAATGGCACAAGAAATGGCAGAAATGGAAGATATTGCTGTTGAAATGGTCGTCGTTGCCGATGATATTGCAATAGAAGATAGTGATAAGCGCAGAGGTGTTGCGGGAACAGTATGGGTTCATAAATATGCGGGTTATTTATCAGAACAGGGTATTGAATTGCATGAAATAAAAAAACGTGTAGAGTCATTGTTAGAAGGTATGCGTTCAATTGGTATGGCATTGACGCCACCATTAGTTCCAACAACAGGTCAATATGGTTTTGATATTGATGAAAATGAGATAGAAATTGGTATAGGTATTCATGGGGAGCGAGGTTTAGAGCGTACGACGATTGAATTGGTAGAAAAGATTGTTGAACGTTTGGTAGCACGTCTAGTGGACGAAGTGACTACATCGGAAATTATTGTAATGGTCAATGGCATGGGAGGTACGCCATTATCAGAGTTGCACATTGTAACAAAATATGTGGCAAAACAATTGGCAGCCTATGGTAAGAAAGTAACGCACTGGTATGTAGGTGATTATATGACTGCGCTTGATATGCAAGGTTTTTCTTTAACATTTGCGCCATCCGATACGTCGCTACTTGAGGCGTTAAAAGCACCAACTGAAAGTCATTATTTTGATTAATAGGAGGCATGAAGATGAATGTAATAACATTGAAAGAACGCTTACTAACACTAAAAGAAACATTTGAAGCGCAAGAAGCATTATTAACAGAATTGGATAGAGCGATAGGTGATGGAGATCACGGTGTTAATATGTTGCGTGGCTTTACAGCTTTATCAGATAACTTAGATGATAGTGACATGATGAGTCTACTTAAATCAACAGGTATGACGCTAATGTCTAATGTTGGAGGTGCTTCTGGTCCATTATACGGTTTTAGTTTTGTGAAGATGGCACAAGTTGTGCAGGAAGAAATCGATCATGAAAATTTAACAGATATACTTACAGCATTTTCAGAGGCAGTTGCGCAACGTGGTAAAGTTACACGTGGAGAGAAAACGATGTTTGATGTTATTGATCGCGCGAGAGAAGCTGTACAAAACGGAGAACGTGTCACGTTAGAAGTGTTACAAGGATACGCTGATGATACAAAGGCACTTGAAGCAACTAAGGGACGTGCAGCTTATTTTAAATCTGATTCAATCGGACATATTGATCCCGGTGCACAAAGTAGCGTATATATACTCAACGCATTGATTGGAGATGAATAGTATGACACAGATTATACTCATTAGTCATAGCGAAAAGATTGCGTTAGGTACAAAAGAACTTCTTGAACAAATGGCACAAGGTGTAAACGTTATTGCGATAGGCGGTATAGAAGGACAGATTGGTACATCATTTGATAAGATACTTGAAGTAGTTGAAGGAATATCAGATGATGCAGTATGCTTTTTTGACATTGGTTCATCAGAAATGAATTTAGATATGGCACTTGAAATGTATACAGGAACACAGCGCATTGAGAAAATAACAGCACCTATTGTTGAAGGGAGTTTTGTTGCAGCGGTTTCAATATCAACCGGAAATGATATGGATCAAGTGATTGAAGCTGTAAATAATGCATTTTAAAGTAAGAAGAAAAGCCATGATTTTGGGTTGCACCTCAATCATGGCTTTGAGTTTTATCATTAATTTGATTTTTTTACAACTTCGGATTTGAGTCCAATTTGACCAAAGCCTGGAATTTTGCAGTCGATATCGTGACCATCTTCAGGATCAACGAGTTTAATGTTTTTAACTTTAGTGCCCTGTTTAATCGCATTGGAGGAGCCTTTAACTTTTAAATCTCGAATGACTGTTACAGTGTCACCATCTTTCAGTGTATTGCCATTTGCGTCACGTACAATCTTCGCCTCTGCTTCTTCTAATACGGATTCAGCGGTCCACTCATGTGCACACATAGGACATACATATAACGCGCCATCCTCATATGTATATTCTGAACCACAACTTGGGCAATTAGGTAATAATGTTGTCATAATTAAGAATAACCTGCTTTCTACTATATTACTTATAATCTAGCATATCAGTAGTAAAATGTATGTAGTAAATCATGATTTTAATAATGGAAAATGATTTTTCTCATCGTATCAGGATATTTTCAAATGATATCCCCCCAGATATTTATGAGTTAGAGTATAAATATCATGAAATCATAAAGGTTATATTCTGATTTTCACTTATCTTTAAAAGTAATCGTGGATGTTAATTCTCATGATATAATTGATAACAATTATCATTATCAATTGTTGAATGGGAGGAAAAAGATATATTATGAAGCGATTATTATTATTGTGTGTCTGTATGTTATTATTACTCGCTGCGTGTAGCTCAGGAGGTTCAGAAGATAAAGAACATAAAGAACATCAAAAAAGTGAAACGATGCAAACTTTCACTTCTGATAATGGTGAAAAAGTCAAAATCCCTAAACATCCTAAACGTATTGCAGTATTACACCCAACTTATGTAGGAGCATTGATTAAGTTTGGGCATCAACCTATTGCTGTTTCAAATTACGTAGAACAAAATAAAGTGTTAGATGATGCAACTAAAGGGATCGAACGTATCGATGGATCTAATATTGAACAAGTAGCAAAGCAGAAACCAGATTTAATTATTGCAACAGTAGAAGATAAAAATGCTGAAAAATTACAAAAAATAGCACCAACAGTCTTTTTTAATGCTAATAAATCGAAGTATAGAGAAACGACAAAACAACTGGCAAAACTTGTAAATGAAGAAGAAAAGGCAGAACAGTGGCTCAAAGATTGGGATCAACAAATGGAAAAAGATAAAAAGGAACTTGCATCTTTTATTAAAGGTAAAACAGCGTCAGTGGTTCAACAAACACCAAAAGGAACGATGGCTTTTAGTGATCACTACGGACGTGGTACAGAAGTAATTTATGGTGGATATGGTTTGATACAACCAGATAAACTGAAAGCAGCAACGAAAGATAAATTTGCAACGCCGATAAGTCCAGAAACATTTGGTGATTATGTTGGAGATATCGTCGTAGTGGCACAGCAGGGAGAAGCAACACCAGAATTTCAAAATACAAATTATTGGCAGAACTTAGAGGCAGTGAAAAATCATCGTATTATTACTTTAAATGTATTAGATACACAATACAATGATCCGATTTCATTAGAAAAACAGCGCGATATTTTCTATGAAGCGTTAAAAGATATGCAAAATAACGAAAAATAATAAGAAGAAAAAACCGTTAAATATACAGTAAATTAGTAATTAAAATAAAACTGTATATTTGACGGTTTTCATTTATTAATTACCTCATTAGATGATGATTTGGACTATAATAAAGTCAATGAGGTGATCAGATGAAACACTATTATGAGCAAGAAGGTAAACGTATTATTAAACTTTATCTCAAAATGAACGGTGTAAGGCAAGGGGTCATTATCGAAACGAGTAGTTTTGATCACCCTATTCTACTCGTTGTACACGGTGGGCCGGGATTTCCGCTGTATCCTTTCTTTCGTGCACATCGTGTTGATTTAACAGAGCGTTATACAGTAGTATTTTGGGATCAACGTGGAACAGGGATGTCCTATACTAAGCAACAGATGACAATGGAAGATCTCATCCAAGATACGTTTTCATTAATACAATATTTATGTCATCATTATCATCAAAAGCAAGTCTTTTTAATGTGTCATTCGTTTGGAACATTAATTGGAGCACTTGTTGCACAGCGTTATCCGAAGTGGATTGCGGCCTACATTGGTATCGGACAATTAGCAAATGTGTACTACAATGAGCAAGTGGTATTAAAAAAACTTATACAACATGCAGAAAAAGCACATCATCAACGCGCTTTAGACGCTTTAAAAAAGGTAGAACTGGATCGTTATTTTAATCAAAATCATTATTATGAGAAATTGAGAGAACGCTATACTAATAGATATAGAGGAGGATTTTCTATACGTGGCTATTCCATATTTAAGATGTTTCAAACGATGATGGTTACACCTAATTATACATGGTTAGAGCGTATAAACATTGTAAGAGGTAGTTTGTCTCCTTTTGAACATTTAACCACAGAAATGGTAGAGACCAATTTGATGACTATTGCCCAGGAAATACAAGTGCCTTTTTATTTGCTGCAAGGTGTATACGATTTGCAAACGACATATGAGGATAGTTATGCGATGTTTGAGTGTGTTGGATCGCGTGTTAAGCACTATTATGTTTTACAGCATAGTGCGCACGCTCCCTTTATTGATGAACGTGATAAGGTCATTCAAATTATGAACTATATTGTTGACTGTAACGCAACGTTATAGTGTATAACAAAAGTAGGAGGTGAAGGCTCATGACAACCTATACAACAGGTGAGTTAGCCAAGAAGTTTGGTGTTTCAACGAGGACACTACAATATTATGATGATAAAGGGATACTACATCCTGCTTATGTGGATGAAAATCAGTATCGTGTATATAGCGAACGGGAAGCAGCAAAATTAAAACTCATCTTGATTTTGAAATCATTAAGCATTCCTCTTAAAGAAATCAAGGCCTTAGTTGCATCAGATGAGACACTGAAAACGGTACACCTTTTATTAGAACGTCGTAGTGCGGTATTAGAAACAAAAGTAAAAGAACAACAAGCACAGATTAAGCATATTAAAACATTACAGCGCATGATCAATACAGAATCTGATACACCTATACAAAAATTAGCAGACATGAGCCCAATTATGAAAACGAATGAAGAATTGAAACCGCTAAGATTTAAGATGTTAATGATAGGAAGTCTAGGGTCGATGGCATGGTTAGGAGGATTGTGGTGGAGTACTCACCAAAAAACTTTACTACCAGTAGTCGTAGGAACAGGGATAAGTGTAGGTGTGGCAACTTATTTAACATGGTATTATTATCGTCATGTACAGTATATGTGTCCTAACTGTCAACATACATTTATACCAAGAATAAAGCAATTTATTTTAGCTGCCCATACACCTGAAACAAGACATTTAACTTGTCCATCTTGCAAGTTCACAGGTTATTGTGCTGAAATATACCAACCTCATGCATAACAAGATAAAAGCGAGCATATGAGCGTAAGATAGAAGACGCATATGTTCGCTTTTAGTCGTTAGTTATTTTGTATATAGCTTAATGAAGATGCACGAGTAGTATCAATTGTGCGATAGGAAATGACACCTAGACCTTTTACATTAGATTCTGAGATCACAATAGAGCCGTCTTTGTTAACTTTTTCAACAAAAGCAACGTGTCCGTAATAACGATCGGCCCCTAATTGTCCGGGTTGGAAAACAACAGCGCTATGATTTTTGGGTTGTGATGAAACATGATAGCCTTTGTTATGAGCAGATGTCGTCCATTCAGCAGCATTACCCATATTTCCAGATATCGGTTGCCCAAACTGAGCCATACGGTGGTAAACATACCACGTGCACTGACCTTGTGGATAAGGAGAGGCACCAGAAATACGTAAAGCTTTAAAATCTTCTCCATGGGCTTCAGATGAGTGACGACCTATATCAGAATCTAGTAATTTTGGCATCTTCTTATGATCAAAGCGAGTCAAATCATAAGTTTTAATGAGCGCTTTTATTTTTGTATCATAGTCAGGGTCTGTTGCATATGTTCCAACGAGATCCGTTACAGCTGTTCGATAGCTACTACTTTCACTTTTCCATAGTCCTTTATAAATAGTTGGATTACCATCAATCCCTTTTTTTAATAAAGTGGCGTAGTCTTGAAGAGATGCTTTTCGACTTGGATATTTTCGGAAATCGGCATTAATTTGATACATAGATTGCCCATTAGATTCAAGGGTATTGAAAGCGACAGATTGTCCTTGATAGGCACCTTTCATACCAAATAAGTTATAATTGGGTGCTTGTGCGAGTGAACTTCGACCAGAATCAGATTCTAATATGGCTTGAGCAATCATAATTGAAGCGTATAGATTTTCTTCTTGTCCAATTCGGTGTGCATCTTTAGCAATCGTATTAATAAATTTTCGTGTTGATTGATTAGGAACAGCGCTAATATTTGTGTCTTGTCCGATTTGGCTCGTTGAAGAAGGCATATCTTGAAACCATGTTGTACGTCGAACTGGGTTGTTTTTAGGTAAGCTATCAAATGTTTGAGATGGCGCCTGTTCACGTGTCCCTTGATATACATCTTTATTTGGAATTTGTGGATTGTATGATGACGTTGTAGACTCATTTTTATTGCTTTGTTGTTTTTGGCTTGTATTTTTAGCTTTATCACTATACTCGTCTAATAATGCTTCAATTAAAATATCTTCTTTAGTTGTTGTTTGTCCTTCTTGTGTGGCTTCATTTGTATCAGTTGTCTCATTTTCTTCCTCTGTCTGATGCGTTTCTTCTTCTTTTTCTTCTGAAGTTGTATCAGAATCGGATATATCTGATGTATTATCTGAGTCGTTTTGAGATGTGTTGAAGTCATCTTCTTCATCTTTTGTGTTATCAATAGTATCTTGATTTGGGTCATTATCTTGGTTCATTTGATTTGATTCGGTTGAATTTGTATCATCACCACTCAAATCACGATCTATATCATCTGACAGAATATCTGATGTATCTTCGTTAAGTATAGCGTTTAAATTATCAAAAAAATCACGATCATCTGTGCTAGTAGATGGCAATGTATCATTGGCATCTTCATGAGTATTTTCATTTAATACTTGGGTAGATGGCTCAGTGGTTTGTGATGATGGTGAGGAGATATCCTCTTGAGTATGTTGAGTTGCATCACCTGTCGCCGTACTGTATAGCCAACGATCAAAATCATCCATAATATGAGTTTGGTCAGCATGAGGTGCTTCAGAAAGTATAGGAGCACCCACAGTTTTTTTGTTCTGCTTAGTATGTTCTGGATGAGATTGACTTGATGTTGTTTCTTTTGTTGTGTCATTTTTCTGATCGTTATGATTTTTATCATCGCTAGTAAGAGGGGTATTGGTTGTATCGACATCTTCTTCTAAGGCTTGTTTGAGTGCGATTTCTGATTTTTGTGTTACAGCATTTGCTAACGGAGCTGTTGTAGGAGATGCAACAAGCGCAGTTGTTAACAAGCCGGTGATCATTATTTTTCCTTTCATTAGTAAAGCCTCCTAAAATTCAATAGATAGTAAATATTTTCAATATATACTGACATCACACCCATACTTTTTAAAAATGAAGTCAGTGAGAGGGGATTTTGATTTAGTTCGTAACTATTATTGTGATTATTCTTATTTATACACGTCTCAAGTACTTTATAAGTTAGGGGTGAGCACGACTTTTAAGGTAAAGAGATAGTAGTGTACAAAATGAACTCGAAATTGTTATACTATGTAAGGTTACAAATTTCGTTGATAAGTGTCAACAAAAAATAATCATAAACTTAAATTTTTAAAATCTCAATACTATAAGTCGTTTTAGAGATTATAGAGGTGAAATAATGAAACAAGCATTTAAACTTTTCGTAACCGACCTCAAAAAAATAAGTAAAGCTCCGGGCGCGCTCGTATTGTTAGTTGGACTTGCTATTTTGCCATCATTTTATGCGTGGTTTAATTTAGAGGCAACATGGGATCCATATTCTAACACTGGAAATATTAAAATTGCTGTTGTGAATGAAGACAATGGCGATATGGTGCGCAATAAGAAAATTAATGTCGGTAATAAGATAGAAGAAACGTTAAAGAAAGATGACCATTTTGATTGGCAGTTTGTGAGTCGTGAAAAAGCAAATAAAGGGGTATATAGAGGAAAGTACTATGCAGCAATCTATATTCCTAAAGGATTCTCTCATCAAATTACAGGAACATTGCGCAAAGACCCACAACAAGCAAAAGTAACATATAAGGTGAACCAGAAACTTAATGCCATAGCACCTAAGATGACCGACGCAGGTACAAGTGAAATTGTTAAGAAAGCAAATGAAAATTTTGATAAGACTGTGACAAAAGTATTGTTAGAAGAAGCCGATAGATTAGGGATTAAGTTAGAGGATCAGGTGCCGACATATAATAAGATTCGTGACGGTGTTGAAGCAGCATATGAGGCATTGCCAAAGATTGAAAAATTCAGAAAAGCAATCATTTATGTAGATGAAAATCAAGGTACCATTGATAATTATGCAAATCAGTTCCGCAATTTAAATAATTATAAAGATGAAGCTGTTGAAGCAGCAGAGCGATTGAACCAATTAAATGCAAGTATTCCAGCAATTAATGAACGTGCAAAGTTAATCCTTGCTTTAGAAGGTTATATGCCAGAGATTGAACGTGCATTACAAGTGGCAAGTGGTGTGCCTAACCATTTTCCTCAAATTAACAATGGTGTGGATATCGCAATCGCTGGAACAGATAAAGGATTAAAAACACTCGATACAGCGAGTCAAGTCTTGCCTACAATAGAGCAACGTATTAATGTTTATGAGCAAGCGATTAATCAAGGGCGTGATTTAAACCAAGATTTTTCAAACCGCTTAACAGAAGGTCAGTCTCATAATAATGACGTACAAGGAACGTTGTCCAATGTAGATCCTTCACAAATAATAAATAATCAAAATCCTACGACACAAACAAATGATGCACTCAATCAATCAGATCTTCCTCAATCAGTAGCACCGCAAAGTAATTCAGTAGACTCTGATTCGTCTACTATACAAACGACACCACAGAGTACTCGAAATGATGACTATCAAGTGGTGTCATTGAGTACAGCAACAGAGCAAGGCATAGCACCATTACCGAATGGGCAAGTGATTACAGCAGATGAAGCAACAGACATGGGGCAAGATTATAAGAATGTTTTTAATAGTGTGAATGAGATGTTGACTTCTCAGTTAGAAGCAACAGAGCAAGATATTGAAGCGGCAAAATCTATGGGATACGGCATTATGGGAACGAATAACCCAAGTGATTTTGAACAACCATTGACACATTTAATTGCACGTATGAATAATGCCAATAAAACGTTACGTGATTATCGTGATTGGCTGACTGATATAGAACGGACACAGGGTATTGATTTAACACAAGAACAAGAAAAGTTGAAAAATGCACAAGAAGAGATGAAACAAACGACTAAACGTTTAAACGCACTCAAAGACGCCATAGCATCGGGTAATACAGGTAAAGCAGAGGCACAGGACCTCATTCAAGCACTGGAACAACTTCAACAACGTCTGAAAACAGCAGAAGATACAGTGAAAAATGACATTACACAAGCGCTTTTGAATGTGTCTGAGAGTGTAGGAAAGGCATTAGACAATGGAGCCGCTACGCTTGATACAGTACAAGAAAAATTACAAGCGATGAAAGAAATTGTTCGTACAGGTCAAACGTTAATGACTGATGCAAATACACGATTAAAACAATTAAGAGATGTTCTGCCGACTGTGGAAGCGAAATACAATCGAGCGATGTCTATTGCACAAGCTTATTATCCACAGTTTAAGCAAAGCGTCACACGTGCAGCAAATTTTGTACGCAATGATTTACCAGAGTTAGAAGGACGTATTTCAAAAGCAACTGATACAGTGAATGATAAATTACCTATTGCTTTTGAGAAATATGACACATTGCGTGCATTACTTGATGAGAATCAACCTAGAGCTAAGCGTGCATTGCATAATTTGGCGAACTTTGCGCGTAATGATTTACCAAATGTTGAAAAAGATGTTGTAAAGGCTGAAAAAATATTTAAGGAATTAGATGAAAATAATACACTTGATGAAGTGATCAATTTATTGCGTAATGATCTGAAGAAACAAGCGGGTGTTATTGCACATCCTATTGAGATTGACCAAAAAGATATATTTCCTGTAAAGAACTACGGATCAGCAAGTACACCATTCTATACAGCTTTAGCGATATGGGTAGGGACATTGCTATTAGTTAGCTTGTTGTCTGTGCATAATAAGCATGAAGAACTCAAGCCATATTTAACAATCCGTGAAACATATCTAGGCAAGATGGGTCTTTTTATGATGATGAATATAATACAGGCTTTTATAGTATCAGTGGGAGATATTTTGATTTTGAAAGCTTCTGTTGAATCCGTACCATTATTTATCGCAATTAGCCTGTATTCAGCAGTGATATTTACGACAATTGTCTACACGCTTGTGTCAGTGCTAGGCAATCCAGGTAAAGCCTTAGCGATTATTATTTTAGTATTACAAATTGCAGGAGGTGGTGGAACATTCCCAATTGAGGTGACACCAGAATTTTTCCAAAAACTACATCCGTTCTTACCATTCTCATATAGTATTGATGCACTTAGGGAAGCAGTAGGAGGACCTGTCCCTGAAATACTAATGCATAAGTTGATGATTTTAGGCGTATTCGGTATCATTTTCTTCCTTATCGGTATTATTGGAAAACCTTATTTAAACCCATTAGCACATCGACTCGCTGAAAAAGCAGAGAAAAGTAATATATTTGAGTAACTTTGAAATATGAAAAATGAGAAGGAGACTAAAACGATTTTTACGGTTTTAGTCTCTTTTTTAGCGTATAAGAAGGGTATTGTGATTATATTGGATGATATATGCTAAAATAAGACACAATCAATGAAAAGGGGATATAAATGATGACACATAAAGTATACGGTATGGCAGTAGGAAGTGTGTATCCGCATTATATTACGAAAGTGGAGAAAAAAGGGCGTACACAAGCTGAAGTTGATGAAATAATTCGTTGGTTAACAGGATATACTCAAGAACAACTGAAACACCATCTGGAGGAAAAAACCAGCTTTGAGACTTTCTTTGCACAGGCGCCTATGCTCAACCCACAGCGTAAAAAAGTAACAGGAGTCATTTGTGGTGTACGTGTTGAAGAGGTTGAAGATCCCTTGATGCAAGAAATCCGATATTTAGACAAGTTGATAGATGAGTTGGCACGTGGAAAAGCAATGGAAAAAATATTTCGAAATCATTTATAAAAAGTCAATATAGAGTCTAGTACACAGGGGAATGACTCTAAATCAGTGCGTAAATAACAGTAGGTATCTAAAGGGAATAGCGTTTTAATAGATATTTTTACTTTTAAATCATGTGCTGAAAGTTTGTCAGGGATAGAAGTGCAGTTGTTAATATGTAGCACAAGGACTATTATTATTTTATAGAAAAATTATTTTCTTTATTTAAATGATAGGGGATAGCTATTGTAGTGATGACAAAGTTTTTTGTGCCTGAAGTTATATATTTCAGGTGCTTATTCGATGTGATGAAAATCTAATAAATCGTCATAAATTGTAAGCAGAAGTACTAAAAGAGTATGCTATAATAATGAATAGCTCGTACAATGAGGTGAAGTCAAACTTGAGCTTTTATGAATATATGCAAATTTACATTGGTGATGATACCCCATTAGGTGATTTGGCGAGATTTATTCATGCAGATTCTAAATTTCCTAAGGAGCTTCATAAGTCCGATGAGATATTAGCATGGTTTCGTGAAGCTCCTCGTCTTGGTCATTTGAATTTAGCTGATATTAAACGAGCAATTGCGATTTATACGCAGTTTGGCTCAGCTAAGTGACGATCCAACATTTCACAATATATGTGGATGTATCACCTCTATAAGGCGTCTCCTGTAACTCAAGTCGGGAGACGTCGTTTTATTACATATTAACAATGATAAGTGGAAATACGGCGATAGAGAGGGATAAGATGATTCAAGCAGATACCATATTAGAAAAAATGAAAAATCAAAAAATTAACTATGATAAGGTATTGCGTAAAATGATTGTGAATTGGACACAAAATGAAGAACGTCCAAGTATTTTGTTACATAGTTGCTGTGCACCATGCAGTACGTATACTCTGGAATTTTTAACAGAATATGCTGATGTGGCTATTTACTTTGCTAACCCCAATATTCACCCTAAAAACGAATATTTACGTCGTGCACGTGTTCAAGAACAATTTGTTCAAGACTTTAATGAACGTACAGGGGCAGATGTCAAATATATTGAAGCACCCTATAAACCACATGAATTTATGAAGATGGCAAAAACACGAGGTCTAACAGATGCGCCTGAAGGTGGGGAACGCTGCACAGCTTGTTTTGGTATGCGCCTTGAGATGGTGGCAGAAGCAGCAGTTGACTTAGATTATGATTATTTTGGCAGTGCGATTACGCTTTCACCTAAAAAGAATGCGCAATTAATTAATGAGATCGGTTTGGATGTACAGCAGTTATATGATGTGAATTACTTACCAAGTGATTTCAAAAAGAATAAAGGCTATGAACGTTCTATTACGATGTGCAATGATTACAATATCTTTCGTCAATGCTACTGTGGGTGTGTATTTGCAGCACAACAACAAGGTATAGATTTTAAAGAAGTGAATCAACAAGCGAAAGCCTTTTTAGATGCATTGAACAGGGCTGGAATATAAGACTTCAGAACCCTCGTTTCTTGATTGCTCGCTTTCCTGCAGGCCTTGCTTGAACCAATAAAAGCTTTAATTTGAAGTCATCGAAATTTCGATAGTTATATGATAGATGTTTAAATTAAACTTAATCTTGAGTAGTTTGTAGTAGGTTTTGGAGAAACATTGACTTTTTAAATAAGTTACAGGGGTAATACATAATTCAATGTAGTTAATTGTACTGTATATTGGGGTGGTAATGATTAGTTAGATTGATATGTTGTTTCCTTGCTTTAATTAATGAAAGGTTTTTCTGAATATATAACAAAAAATTGTAAATAAAGTTATTAATAGTATATTGAAATTGATAGACTAAAGCATTGAGGTATTAGTCTATAATATACACTTTGAGAACCTCTTATAGTTTAGTTTGGTACTGTTAAAAGTAAAAGGGATTTTCAATTGTAGGACTATACGAGAGCATGTTATACTTTTTATATGTGTATAGACTAATATTTAACTAGAAAATTTTAAATCTTAATACTAGTGAGGAGAAGGTGAGTAAATGATTTATGCTGGTATATTAGCAGGTGGTATAGGTTCGAGAATGGGAAATGTTCCTTTACCTAAGCAATTTTTAGATTTAGATGGAAAACCCATTATCATTCATACAATTGAAAAGTTCTTACTCACAAGTGAGTTTGATAAAGTTATTATTGCTACACCACAAAAATGGATTTTACATACAAAAGATATATTGAAAAAATATCATATTACAGATCGTCGTATTAAAGTTATTCAGGGGGGGATGGACCGTAATGAAACTATTATGAATATTATTAAACATATAGAACAAGAAAATGGAATAACAGATGAAGATATTATTATAACTCATGATGCCGTTCGCCCATTTTTAACACATCGCATTATTAGAGAGAATATTGAAAAAGCTTTAGAATATGGTGCAGTGGATACAGTTATTACAGCGACAGATACTATTATTACTTCGAAAGATGGAACCTCAATTAGTTCAATTCCAGTTAGAAATGAAATGTATCAAGGACAAACGCCACAGTCATTTAATATTAAATTACTAAGAGATTGTTATAATAATTTAGAAAGTGTAGATAAAAAAAAACTAACTGATGCATGTAAAATACTAGTAGTATCAGATAAAAAAGTTAAATTGGTGATGGGAGAGTTATATAACATCAAAATAACAACACCATATGACCTTAAAGTTGCCAATTCCATCATCAAAGGTGGTATGTTAAATGATTAATCAGGTTTATCAACTTGTGGCACCTAGACAGTTTGAAGTTACTTATGATAATGAAAATATTCAGAGTGAAAAAGTGATTGTTCGACCTTTGTATCTTTCTATTTGTGCAGCAGATCAGAGATATTATACAGGGAGTAGGACGGAAGATGTTTTAAAGAAAAAACTCCCCATGTCATTAATTCACGAAGGTGTTGGAGAAGTAGTTTATGATAGTCAAGGTTGTTACAAAATAGGAACAAAGGTAATCCTTGTCCCAAATACACCTACTGAAACAGATAATGTTATTGGTGAAAATTATTTGCCAACTAGTAAGTTTCGTTCAAGTGGTTTTAATGGTTTTATGCAAGATTATGTATTTATGGATTATGATAGAATAGTTCCAATTGATGAGAGTATTGAAGATCTAAGTATAATGGCGTATTCAGAATTAGTTACTGTAAGTTGGCATGCGTTAGAACGATTTAAATCTCGGTCACACATGAATAAAAGGAGCTTTGGCATTTGGGGGGACGGTAATTTAGGTTATATAACAGCTATTTTGTTACGAAAGTGCTATCCAAATGCTGAAATATCTATTTTTGGTAAAACAGATTATAAATTGAGTCATTTTTCATTTGTAGATCATATTTATCATATTTACGAAATACCTAAAGATGTGACATTTGATCATGCTTTTGAATGTGTTGGTGGAAAAGGAAGTCAGTCTGCAGTTGAACAAATTATAGATTTTATTTCTCCAGAGGGTACTATTAGTTTATTGGGGGTCAGTGAGTACCCGATAGAAGTAAATACACGCCTAGTTTTAGAGAAGGGGCTAACGATGTATGGAAGTAGTAGAAGTGGTGCGCAAGATTTTAGAGAAGTTGCTAAATTTTATAAAGAGAACCCAGATGTTGTAGAAAAATTAGGTCTTTTGAAAGGAAATGAATTTGAAGTCCGTTCTATTAATGATGTTGTACAAGCATTTGAAAGTGATTTATCTACATCATGGGGTAAAACAGTAATTAAATGGACAATGTAATAGGGAGTGAATATGGATTTTGAGCGGTTATAAATTAATAGTTGATAATATATACTGGCAACGAGTACAAATGTTTGTTGAAGGATATGCCATGAACCTCAACCTTAAAAGTATGCGCGTTATATTGAGAAACTTAACTGAAACGACAGAAGTAGAAGCAAATGATATTGTAATCAAAGGTGATCGATTTAGAGTACGTTTCAATGTTGCAATTTTAAATGATGGAAACTATTTACCATCCGATCAGTATTTATTGGTTTTTCAAGATGATATGGATTATATTGCGAGTATAGATGGAAAATTACTAAAAAAAGATTATTATAATCTTTGTGAAGGGCAGTTAGAGGAATATAAATCTATAGGAACAGCGAATGGAAAAAATAATTATCTCCTCAAATATTTTGAGAATGAATTTCAAAAAGGAGGAAGTTCAACCAAAAGGACGTATACTGTGACTCCTCAAATTTCCCAAGAAGTTAATGAATTTGTAATTAATGTTAAATTTAATTACCCACAAAAAAATGGAGGAAAGATTGCTGAAAAAATCCATGAATATAAGTTAAAATATAATAGAATATCTTATAAAATTAGAAGCTTTTTGTTTAAATTTATTTTCAATATCACTAAATTTTTTCACGTTAGAAAGGGAAAAACAGTTTTATTTACATCGGATTCTAGAGGAGATATGTCTGGGAATTTCAAATTTGTTTATGATGAAATGCTAAATCGTAAATTAGATGAAAAGTATAGAATCCATAGTATACTTAAATCAAATATTACAGAAAGAAGAAACTTTGTTGATAAATTTAGATTACCATATTTACTAGGTAAAGCAGATTATATATTCGTTGACGATTATCATCCTCTGCTGTATACAGTTAAATTTAGAAAAAGCCAAGAAATTATACAGTTATGGCATGCAGTAGGAGCTTTTAAAACAGTAGGTTTTAGTCGAACTGGAAAAAAAGGGGGGCCGTTTTTTGATTCTGTAAATCATAGAAATTATACTAAGGCTTTTGTATCTTCAGAAAATGATATTGCATTTTACGGAGAAGCATTTGGAATTAAAGAAAAAAATGTTATTCCAACAGGAGTTGCAAGAACAGACATTTTCTTTGATGAGAATTATGGTCAGAATGTTATTAATGAAATGGAAAAAGAGTTGCCAATTATTAAGGGAAAAACAGTGATTTTATTTGCTCCTACCTTTAGAGGAAATGGTCATAGAACAGCACATTATCCATTCTTTAAAATTAATTTTGCTAAATTAGCTGAATTATGTCGTAATAAAAATGCAGTTGTACTATTCAAAATGCATCCCTTTGTCAGAAATAGATTAAGTATTCCAAAAGAGTATCAACAATACTTTATAGATGTATCCACTTTTAGAGAAGTAAATGATATTTTATTTATTACAGATGTTTTGATCAGTGACTATTCTTCACTTGTATATGAATTTGCACTATTTGGACGGCCAATGTTGTTTTATGCTTTTGATTTAGAAGATTATATTACATCACGTGATTTTTATGAACCTTATGAGTCTTTTGTACCTGGTAAAATTGTAGAGTCTTTTGACGCACTCATTACAGCATTGGAAAATGAAGACTATGAATTGGAAAAAGTTGCACCATTTGTGAAGAAACATTTCAAATATACTGATGGAAAATCAAGTGAACGAGTTGTTCGTCGCATTTTTGGTACATAAAAATAAAGGCTGTCCATCTTCTGTGGTGGATAGATAATTAAAAGTACCTCGTTTTATTTTTATTATAATTTCATAATACGTAGAAATAGTTAGGCATGTCGAAGCGTACACTCTTGATGGGGTGTACGCTTTTTAAGTACTATCGTTTCTGGATTGCTCGCTTTCCTGAAGGCCTCGTTCGAACTAATAAATACTTTAATTTAAAGAATTTAGAAGCATTTCTCGATTTCTCAATTCGGCTTATTCTGCAAGGCGTCTCGCAATAGAAACGATGCTTTCATGATACTAAATACATACGACAACACAATAAATCGTTCTAGCTATTACTACGTAACATTTAAGCAACATAACGTGTGAGCCTATCTTTGACAGGGAGTTGATACAGTTTGAAGATCAACAGTATTCGTGCTTTGAAGTTATCAAAATTTCGATAGCCATATGAGACACGTTTAATTAACTTGATTTTATTGTTGATCCCTTCAATACCCCCATTATTGAATTGTGGGTTGCTAATTGTTGATTGAATGATGGGTAAGTGTCTTTATAAAATCGGATGACACGCCAGACACCACGAGATACCTTTTTCTTCTCAGCACTTAGTAATGTTTCTTTAAAGGCAACCAGTCACATTGTTTAAGTGATTCTCTCAATGTTTGTACAAGCATATACGTATAGTAGAGTTGTTCATCAAGGCTTAAAAGATACGCTAAGATATCTCTAGATGTTGTATACGTTTTGAATGACTTTGACCAAAAGTATTTATAGCTGTTGATAGCTTGTCTATCGACAAGGAAAAGCTTCCAATGTCTTTTAAGCTTCGTGTAATTCTTAGGGGCTTGATAACGACAAGCATTCATAACCGAAATACGTTGCTTATTCAGTTCTCTGTTAAGATGTTGAACGATATGAAATCGGTCAAAGATAAGAGTGGCGTTTGGAAATATTTCTTTGACGAATTGAATATAGGGTTTATACATATTAGCAGTAACTGTTTTAACAGCTAATCGTTCTCGACGGTCAAATCGATAAAAATAGGCTTTGAGTTGGTGAATACAGTACTCGGAGATACACAACAATCCTTCGCAATATCAACTTCAGAATGCACTTGTGTCAGTTTGTCTTGAATAGCCAGCTTCACACGATTGTTAATAAAACAGTTCTCTTCTACAATATTTGTAGAAGCTGTAAAGGTACTTTGACAGTACTGATACTTATACCGTTGTTTCGCTAGATTAAAGTAAACATAGGATTCTTGAGACTTTAACAACGTTAAACGAGATATACGCTTACTATGTTTATGAATGTGTCCCTCATTCTTGTGTCCACATTTTTCACAACACTGAGGTGTATATGAAAATGTGCCATAAATGACTGTGGAAAGCTGCACCCGTACTTCAACATCGTCTTGAACATCTACTACCTGTATATTTTTGTCTTTTATTTTAAGTAATTTTAATATATCATTACACATAGGCGCATCATGTCTCCTTTAATTTGGGTTTGGGCACTTAAAATTATAGAGACATATGCGCTTTTTGTATACCGAAAAAGGTGAGACAGCATATGCCATCCCACCACAAAAGGTGAAGAGCCGAATAAAATCATAATTCAAATTGTAATGTGTTATGTTCTGTATTAATAAGAACTTTACATTTTTTGAATGATAAGGATTTAGTGTCTAGCTCATAATTATTAATTGTTATTGGTAAATCAAAATATTGATCATGATCTTGTATAATAATACTTGTGAGATAAGTTTCGTGCTTTTTGAATTGCCTTATGTCAAAAATAAATTTAAGGGTAAAGCAGTTATTATTTTGCCTAATAGTATGTGGTTCAATAAAATCGATTTTTGTCTTTTCTCTATTAATTAGTGTGGATTTGTGTAAGAAGCTTGCTTTAAATAGAGGTACTCGATTAATTTCTTTATTTAGTCTAATTTGTAAATTTAAGTAATACTTGTGCTTATTAAATTTAGAGCGATTAATATTAAAAAATGTAATAATGGGATTCATGTTTGGAGATTTCTTTTTGATAGAGTCGAAAAGAAAGAACCAATTATTTGAAAATTGTTCATTTGAGAATTGACGCGCTTTATTAATAGCAGCTGTACTATATATTTTTTTCTCCTTAGTTGTTTTTTTTAGGTATTTAATAATGCTGTGAGAAAGTTTATCAATATTATTTTTTTCTACTAAATAGCCATTAACTCCATCAGTAATCATGTCTGATGGTCCATAGTCAATATCATAAGCTATTACAGGTGTTCCATTTGCAATACTTTCTTGTACGGCAAGAGCAAATCCTTCATATTGCGATGTTAGCAAGGAGCAATCTGCAGATTGAAGGATTTTATTTACTTGTTGTGAGTATCCTTTGAGTTTGATATTATTTTGTAGTCCCATCTTATTTATTAGTTTTTGGAGGTTCTCTTTCTCTTCCCCTTCACCGTAAATATGGAGTTTAGCATCTGGTATTTTATTAATAACTTGAGCAAAAGCCTTGATACTATGATCTATACGTTTTTCTTTATGCAATCTAGAAATTATTACAACTTTATTTTGTTCTCTTTTTTCGGTAATCGTAGGAATTTTAATGGAATGTGGGATAACATAATAATTACTTCTTACACCAAATCTCCTGTCAATATCTTCTTTTTGTTTGTTTGTGAGCAGCACAAGAGCATCAATATCATTGAGATGTGATAAAACATGTCTATTTCCAGCTCTAATGATGTCAGTACCAGGGCGTATATGGATACTATGTGTCATAAATATTTTTCTAATACACTCGTCTTTTATATTCAGAATTACAGGATCTATACTACGTGCCTCTCCTACTAAATAAGTGATAGGTTTTTCTATGAAAAAGTTGATAAAATAAGCTTTGAAGTCATTAAAAGTATTAAATCTAATGGTTTCTTTTTCGAAAAGAACTAAACTTTTAATTTTATCTGATTTATTAATTGCATCAAATTCTCTAGTTAAGAATGGTGTTAAATCACGTCTAAAGAAAATTTGACGCGATAATTGACTATTCAAGTAATAGCTTCGCCAATATAGATAGCCATCATTATCAATAACATCTTTTTGGAAACATACATTACTTTGGTTGAAGTGTCTAACTTCTTTTATTTGACGATTGCGGTAGAATATCTCTAGCACTTTTACACCCAAGTGGTAGTATTCGTATTTTGTATCATTGACTTTTACAGGTGTATATATTTCGGTGTTTATATCATATTTCTTTTCGGGAGCTGTTAAGCATCTTGACCTAAAAAATTCATTAATATTATATATTTTTACTTTTTTATATAAGTTGTATCTTTGCATTATAGTTGATTTCACTTGATTAAACTCAGAAGCTGCATGGAAAGTTAAAATTGTAGAAATTAAATTTTTATTCTCATTTAAAATACGTACTTTATTTAATAGTGAAGCGGTTAATCCACCATGTTTTTCATCAAGACGACTTGTGATGAAAATGACGTTTTTCATTATTTTTCCCCCTATATAAGTTAATTAGATTGTAATATTAAAGTCAGAAGTAATTAAGGATGTCGACATCTTTTTTATATTTTATCATATATAGGGGGACGTTGGCTTATAACTTTGTAATTACATATAACTCTTATACATAATTGAGTAGTAAGATTTATACTACAGGGGCAAAATAGTACTGAAGAACCGATAGGCAAGGAAATTAATAAAAATACATTTTTAGGCTGCTCATTCTCTAAATTCAACAGGGGATGAGAGGTCTAGTTTTTATTGAATTCTAAAAGCACTCTAATTTTAGAGAATAGCTATTACAAATTAAATATTCCTGAACGATTTTTAACTTGATTTCAAACTTAGAATGTTTACTCATAAAAAATGCACCCCATAAGGTTAGATTTTTAGGGTGCACATCATAGTTTAATAAGGCAAGTGGTTTTTACTAATGATTCAACTTATTTTGAATGAACCATCCTGAGAAAAGAAGTCCTAATGGAATACCTAAAAAAGGTGTCATAATAGAACTAGCGATGATTGTAATAATAGCGGTAATCATGACATTTTTTAAGTTGACTTTCATATTTAATAAATCATGGTATGCATTGACTAGCATTTCTTTGACATTCATAAGATCACTCCTACTAATATAGTAATTACAGTATAGCTGTTTTTAATATGATATACATGAGGCTAAAGATGTAATACGTGCATAATTAATATTTTTGAGTGACTGTCTTTATCAATGTATTAAAGTCGATATCTGTAATATTAGGCTGAGTAAGTGTAATCAAATGACCATCCGGATCTTTAATTGTTAGTTCTTTTGCATTCCAAGGTTGATCCGTTAATTCTGACACGATAAATTGAGGTGAGATGGTATCTGCATAATGTGTTATATCTGAAACGAGCAAATTGAGGTATGATGCATTACCTACTTCGAAATCTTCTTGTGCAATAAGCATAATGTCTTGATATTTGGCAAGTCTTAAATGATTCATCAGTACTTTATTTTGACTATCTCTAAATTTAAAAACACTATCAAAGCCAAGTGTTTTTTTATATCATTTTGTAGAATACGACATGTTAGATACTAACAATTTGTTAAACATGGGCATCGGGTAAAAATCCATAAGTGATATTTTCTAAAAGAGTAACACACTTAGTGTACAATCAGCTAATATTTCAAAGTTTAAGAGGTGTCTTGATTGAATTGGAGAATATTACACAGAGAGTATGAATGAGTAGGTTAGTGAGTAAAGAAAAATATGATATTTTAAAAAGTATACTATGACATGGGGAATGTTAATCAAGAATAGGTAAGAAAAACGATCCTAAATCATTAAGTCTATATCTATAATTACCAATAGGTGTTTGAGGTGAAAAGACATTTCAACAAATTTTCACTTCTGGCCACATTTTCGGAGCAGGATGAGAAAACTTTGTAAAAATGAGTTTTCTGTTCTGCTCCCTTCACTTGTCAGAAGAAAAAATGTGACTTCTTAATGATTAAAAAAGGATATTATGAAATCCATTGTACGACGTCTTCGATAGGACGACGTGTTTTTGGACGTGATGGTTCTACGTCACGATAACCAAACGCAACCATAACTGATGGCCAAAATTCATCAGTATTGAGGTAGCCTTTATCTGCAAGGACTTGTGCAACATCTTCATATTGGAATCCTTCAATAGGACATGAATCAATACCTAAAAATGCCGCAGCAGTCATCATATTGCCGAGGGGGATATACGTTTGTTTACTTGCCCAGTCCCATAATGCACGATCATTAGTATATAAGTTAAGGTTATCATTTTGAAAGTTACGTGTTTTTTCAACCATAGCTGAAACCATTTCTTCAGACATATGTTTGACTTGACGTAAATGTTGCTGAACATAGTCTGTTTCTGGGCGTACATTTTTGCGTGCCAGAATAATAACAAAATGACTGGCTGTATCAAGCTGCCCTTGTGCGCCCCAACTGATAGGTTTGAGTGCCTGACGCACGTCGGGGTCTTGTACTACGAGAAATTGCCATGGCTCTAAACCTAATGAACTTGGAGAGAGGCGTCCCGTTTCCAAAATGGTTTCAAAGTCTTTATCAGCAATTTTTTTATTTGAATCAAAGCGTTTAGATGCAAAGCGATAGTTAAATGTATCTAATAATTGTTGACGTTTATTTGTCATACTATGCACTCCCTTTATATAGATTGTGAATAAAATAAGTATATCGGAAGTATTTTGAATTTCAAAATAAATAGATTAAAGGAAGGTATGGTGGAGAAGGGTGTAGATCATTATCTACGGTTATACATATTTAAAAGCGTAATGAGAAAATAAGAGGAGGTCTTATATACAAAAAAGTTGTATGACCTCCACATTTTTAAACTTATAGACTTAGGAAAATAACAGGTAATATCACGAAAAGTAAAATGTAAATGCCAACAAAAATCCATGACCAACGCTTATTGAGATGCATCGTTGAGTGGAGAATGATTCCAAATAGCCACGCTGATAGAAAGGCAGTTAGGCTAATCGTTCCAAGTGCTTGGTTGCCTGGATCAAAGATATTTAAAGATGTAATATCTGTTTCCATTATATTAATTCCCATAATGCGTTGAATGATAAGTGCAACAAGTTGAAAAGCATATGACACGATAAAGCTTAGCAATGCGGCAGCAAAAATACTTTTAACCCGTACTTTGAGTTTAAAAATTTTACCAATAATAAACAGTGCTAAAACAACAATGAGCAAGATAAACCATACACTGAGTGTACCGAAGATAATTGCGCCATAACGCGAAACTGTCTCAATTTGTTCCATATCCACTCCTGATAGCGCAATATCAGTCTCTTCAGATAGTAATGCACCGTAATCCATTGAGAAGGCTGTGATGCATACTGTTGTGATAGATAGTACAAAGAAGAGTAATAATTTTATTAATATTTTAGGTTCATAACGTTGCTGTTCAAAACTTTTGATATGTAAAGGTTTTGAAAATGTCATATCGTAATACCTCCTTAATTTATATTTTTAGTATAACATTAAAATTTAAATAGAAGAGGGAGATAGGGATTTTATAGGTTGCAAGAAAGAGAAAAGCGCCTAATTTAGTAGGATAACAAATGAGAAGAGCTTTTATTTAAAAATAATTATATATAGATAATTAGCAATATTTTTTTGATAAAATAGTTGTTATTTTATGTCTATGTACGTTATAACTAGTATAAAGGTATAGGGTGTATGCCTAGACATATCGAGGTTTTGAGTGCGAATTCAGATATAAGACAATCTTATAACTAACAGTATCTACTTCATATGATTTCTGGATGACAGGCACATCATATTAATAACATAGGAGGATTTGAGTTGAAGAAGAAAACGTTAATGATTTTAGCTATCGCAAGTGTAGTATTATTATTGGCAATCGCAATAGCTGTAAAGGTGTTTGGTCATCATGATGATGCAGAAAAAGAGGGATATGATACATATAAAGTAAAAACAGAAAGTCCAATTCGTATCACAGGTAAAGTTTCACCAGATACAATTAAAACATACCAAAATAATACACAACTTGGAAACTTTGTAAGTGTACAAGTAGAAGATGGTCAGTATGTCACACAAGGCACGCCTTTGATTAATTATGCGATTGATGGAACACAACGCCAATCACTCGTCCAACAGTTGAATGAAGCACAATCAGGCGGAGATCAAACAGCGATTAACCAAGCGTGGAATCAATTAAATCGTTATGATGGTCAAGTGAATAATAGTATATACGCGACATTTGCGGGGACAGTGTCTATACAAAATACATCAAATGTAGGTGATGGAGAAGCGATATTACAGTTGATTTCAGGAGAGCCTGAAATTCAAACAACCGTTTCAGAGTATGATTTGGATAAAATTAAAGTAGGAGACAAAGTCAATATTAAAGTTAATAGTACAGGTAAGAAAGGGCAAGGTAAAATCACTAAAATTGCTCAGTTGCCAACCAGTTATGATCATCAGTCAGTAAGTGAAGCTCAAGGTTCGAGCGCATTAGCGAGTGGGACGGAAATGGACGGCGAGTCGGAAGGGAACACATTAACCACAAATAACCCTATACAAAATAGTCCTTCAGCAGGTCATACAAATGAAACATCTAAATACAAGGTTACAATAGGCCACTTGAACTTCAAAGTACGCAATGGCTACTCCATAGAGGCGGATATCCCTCTCGAAACGATACAATTACCAAAAAGTGTTTTGACAAAAGATAACCATGTCTTTGTAGTAGATAAAAAAGGTAAAGCACATAAGGTTAAGGTGGAATATGATAAAACCAATCATGCACGCATCGTTAAAAAAGGCGTGAAACAAGGAGATGTATTAATCCAGAACCCAGATCATAAAGTTCAGGATGGTAAAAAGGTTGAGGTGTCTAAATGATAGAATTAGTGAATGTCAACCGTCACTTCAAAAATGGTAATGAAACCAATCATATCTTAAAGGATATTAACTTACGCATTGAAGCGGGTGAGTTTGTTGCAATTATGGGACCATCAGGTTCAGGTAAGAGTACGTTGATTAATATTCTTGGCTTTATTGATAGAGGATATGATGGAGATTATTTATTTGGTCAATCTAATTATAAAGACAAGTCAGATAATGCACTTGCAGAGATTCGGAATGAAACAGTAGGGTTTGTCTTTCAAAACTTCAAACTTATTCAGAATAATACTATTTTAGAGAATGTTAGTATTCCACTATTATATGCGGGTTTAGGTGTACGTGAGCGTAAACAACGTGTTATTCGCGTCTTACATCAAGTAGGGTTATATGATAAAGAAAATCTTGTGCCGAATAAATTATCAGGAGGGCAACAACAACGCGTAGCTATCGCACGTGCAATTGTGAATGAGCCTCAATTTATCATTGCTGATGAACCAACGGGTGCGCTAGATTCTAAAACATCGCAAGATATTATGGATTTATTCATTCAATTAAACCAAGAGCAGGGTACGACAATGATTGTTGTAACACACGATCCAAAAGTTGCTGCACAAGCAGATCGTGTTATTCATATTTTAGATGGTCGTGTACAGCGTGAAGAGGTGAATGCCGATGAATAGTTTTGGAAATATTATTCATGTTTCGTTACTCTCTATCATGAAAAATAAGCGGCGTAATATTTTTACAATGATTGGCATTATTATTGGTATTGCAGCAGTTATAACGATTATGTCACTAGGAAATGGTTTTAAAAAATCAGCAAATGAAGAATTTAGTAATGCAGGAGCGACAAAAGGCGCTGCACTTATCGATTATCTTGCACAAGACTATAACAATCCGAATAGGGAACCTTTTACAGATGTGGACATTGATCTTGTACGCCAAATTAAAGGGGTAAAGGATGCACGTATCAAACAAGATGATACGTTTGGCTTATCTTCTAAAGCCTCATATCAAAAAAAAGAAACGGATATTGCTGTTGTTAAAAAGAAAGCTGTAACCAATCTAATAGAAGGAGATGGCTTTACTTCGGCGGATAATGACATACAAAATCGTGTTGCAACAGTCTCAACAACAGTTGCAGACGAACTGTTTAAAGGAGAGGCAGTAGGTAAGACGATATACATCGATGGTATGGGTTTTGAAGTTGTAGGTATTGCAGATAATGCACAAGTTGATACAGCTGTGAACATCCCCAACCAAACAGTAGAGCGTTATTTACCTAATCTCAAGCCTGAATTTCCACAACTCGAAGTCTTTTTTAATGAGAATCAAAATAAAAAGAAGATTGCGAATAAAGTAGCAGATGAATTGAATAAAAGTGGGTCTGCAACAGGGCAAGGTGAGTATCAATATACCGATTTAGAAGAAATGATGAAAAGTGTAGGCAAAATTTTTGACTCTATTACGTATTTTGTGGCGGCTGTAGCAGGTATTTCGCTTTTTATTGCAGGCATTGGTGTAATGAATGTGATGTATATTTCTGTGGCTGAGCGAACAGAAGAAATTGCTATTCGTCGTGCATTCGGTGCAAAAGGGCGACATATTGAATTCCAATTTTTAATAGAAAGTGTTATTTTATGTTTGATTGGTGGCGTTATTGGATTGATTTTAGGTATTCTTCTTGCCTCATTAGTAGATGCACTTACACCAGAATATATTAAGAGTGCAGTGAGCTTTAGTTCTATTTTACTCGCTGTCGGTGTATCAACATTAATTGGTATAGTCTTTGGCTGGATACCGGCACGTTCTGCTTCAAAAAAAGAATTAATTGATATTATTAAATAGTAGTTTAAAGAAAAAGACAGAAATCTCAGGAGTAGGGGTTTCTGTTTTTTTAGATAAAATACACTTAGAGCATAGTATTTTAAGGCGTGTGGGCAAGTTTGTCGTTTATTCAAGAGGAGCGTAGTATATTGAGAAGTATAAGAGATCAATATTAAAATGATTGAAATAATGATTAATGGAAAAGGAGGAGCGTGTCATATGGCAAGACATCAATATTTCCATCATGTTGAACATCGCAAGAAGCAAACACATTCTAAGACCGCGTTATGGATGTCATTAATCATCACACTTATTTTTATGATTGTTGAATTTGTAGGTGGGATAGTGTCTCACTCGCTTGCATTACTGTCGGACTCATTTCATATGTTAAGTGACGTCATAGCATTGGGGGTATCGATGATTGCAATTTATTTTGCAAGTCAGCCACCTAACGCGCGCTATACATTTGGTTTTTTACGAGTAGAAATTCTGGCAGCTTTACTGAATGGTTTAGCATTAGTAGTGATCTCGTTGTGGATTTTTTATGAAGCGATTGTGCGAATGATACACCCTAGAAATGTGGACAGCGGGCTTATGTTGGGTGTAGCAGTTATCGGTTTACTCGTCAATATTGTATTAACTTTTATTTTAATACGTTCGCTTAGAGCAGAAAACAATATAAATATTCAAAGTGCTTTGTGGCATTTTATTGGTGATTTATTAAACTCAGTTGGTGTGATTGTTGCAGTTGTATTGATTCATTTGACAGGCATTCAGTTGATTGATCCCATTTTAAGTATGGTGATCGCAGTGGTTATTTTACGTGGTGGCTATAAAATCATACGTAACGCTTGGCAAGTGTTGATGGAGGCTGTTCCAGAAACGTTAGATACAGATGATGTTATTGAATCGATGAAGTCAGTAGAAGGTGTGCTGGATGTACATGAATTTCATTTATGGTCGATTACGACAGAACATCATTCACTAAGTGCACATATTGTATTGGATAGTCGTCATAGTGAGGACGCATACGAGACGATCAATCAGCTAGAATACTTGTTAAAAGAAAAATATAATTTAGCACATACAACGTTACAAATTGAGCATTTGGATATTAACCAGCTGGATGAACACTATTTTGAAACAGTACGAAGCACACAATGATGTCCATATTATCTTTGTTAAGTATCCTCATGAATATGAAAGTTATACTTTTGAGTTTGAGTTTTATGAAACAATGTTAAAGTATACATGATAATAGTTTTTTACATAGGGGATTATTGAAAAACGCTGGCAAGTATTGTATGTATAGGCTTTAGATAGCGCTAAGGTTTATAAACATTCATATCAACAAGATAATAAATAGAGTAATAACTTTCTAAACAGATACTTGCATTGTAAAGGGTTATGTTTGGGAAACTAAAAAATAATCAACACGCATAATAGATAATGAAGGGAAAGTACCAACATTGTGTAAGCGCTTTAAAAATGTTAAAATATAAGTGATAAGAAAGATAGCAATAAAATGAATGATAGATGATGACAACTAAGGAGGTATTATTATGTATGACACAATTCTCGTACCATACGACTTTGGGAATAGCTTCAATAATGTACCGGAACAACTTGTGAAACTAACGCAAGGTGAGGAAAAAGGCAAAATTGTTGTATTTAATGTCATTTCTGAGACAGAACTTGCAAATTATGTTCGCTATCAAGGTAAACATTTTGATGAAGTTGTAAAAGAAAAAGAAGAAGAAATGCGTCCGTTTTTGGATAAGTTAGATGAACGTCAGCTTAATTATGAAGTGAAGTTCACAACAGGATCTGCAACAAGAGGCATTGTTGATGAAGTTGAAGCGGGCGATTATGATGTAGTAGTAATGAGTAATAAACGTTCAGAAATGGATATTAAACACGTATTAGGTCATGTCACACACAAAATTGCAAAGCGTGTCAATATTCCAGTACTTATCGTTAAATAATGATATATCAAAGCATGGTGGCTTACTCTACAAGGGACAAAGTGGGCGACCATGCTTTTTATTGTTTTAAATAGTCACGTAGTACGACTGCGTGATTATATGTTGTATCTTTAGCTCCATACAGTAAAATAACATCTTTGTTTGTTGTACGAATCTGTTCAACAAGTGTCTGGTAAGCTTCAATTTGTTTGTCATTATGTTGGAGTTCAGCAATATATTGATTTCGGAAGGCATCGAATTTATTAAGATCATGATGAAACCATTGACGTAATGATTTTGTCGGTGCAACCTCTTTTAACCACATATCAATATGTGCATCAGATTTAGAAATACCTCTAGGCCATACACGGTCAATCAGAATACGTATCCCCTCGCTTTGTTGTTTGGCATAGATGCGTTCTATTTTAACTGCCATATCATCACCCTCTTCTATATAATAGTGTACATAAAATCAAATCATAAATCATGAAAAGTGCATACAATGTTTATCATCAATTGAATGAAATATACAAACAAGAATTTGCTATGTCGCTTTGGCAAATTAAGATCGAAATAAGTCTTTTTTCAATACAACGATACGCACTTTTATTATATGCAAGTCTAAGAGCGTTATATAACATTCCATTATTAATGAAAACATATATTGTTTTTAGTTGTTAAAAATTTTATGAGATATGCTACTATATCTTTACGATGTAATGAGAGGAAATGAGGTGGAAATGTTGGATATCAAACAAATGACATATTTTGTTGAAGTTGTGAAACAAGGCGGTATGACACGTGCAGCAGAAACTTTATATATTGCGCAACCTACAATTAGCAAGGCAATCAAAGAACTTGAGTCAGAGCTAGGTGAGGCATTGTTTGATAGAACGAAACGGCAATTAAGCTTGACTGATGTGGGTACCGTATTTTATGAGAAAGCAGCGGAAATTTTAACATTATATAATAATCTTCCAAACGAAATACAAAGTATCTTAGGCGTTGAAACAGGTCATATTAAGATTGGTTTATCTGCTGTGATGGATATGGCACGTTTAACGAAAGTTTTAGGACTTTTTCATCAAGAATATCCAAATGTCACATTTAATCTTATTGAAAATGGAGGGAAGACGATTGAGGCACAAGTGCGTAAGGGTGACATTAATTTGGGTGTAACATCACTGCCGGTAGATAGTACGCAATTTGATGCTTTTCCACTATATTCGGAGCGATTTCAAGTTATTT
This sequence comes from Staphylococcus sp. 17KM0847, assembly GCF_013463155.1. Taxonomy (NCBI): domain Bacteria; kingdom Bacillati; phylum Bacillota; class Bacilli; order Caryophanales; family Staphylococcaceae; genus Staphylococcus; species Staphylococcus xeri. The sequence continues at coordinate 1,834,535 of NZ_CP040781.1, read as the reverse complement.
TACATCGTTCCCATCCTTTAGCGCATAAGCAAATGATCGCTTTGTCAGAACTACATAATGAAGATTTTATTTTGTTCAATGAAGATTTTTACTTGAATGATCGTATTATTACCGTGGCACGTAAGTCGGGTTTTGTACCCAATGTGGTATCACGTATATCTCAGTGGCACTTTATTGAGCATTTATTATCAGCTAAGATGGGCATTAGTATTTTACCTGAAACGATTGGACGTATTATTTGTCAGAATGAAGAGATTCGTGTGATTCAGTTGCAAGATGAGCCACTACACTGGGAGATGGGCGTAATTTGGAAGAAAGATACCCCTCTCAATCATGCAACACAAACATTCTTGGATTATTTGAATATTCATCTCCCGTTAACGAAAGAGTTAGAAAATGATTCATAGCTAAAAGTAATGGTAAGTATGAAAAAGATATATTTTTATAATGGCTAATTCAGTACTATAATAATGCTATCGAAACGAAGAGAGGTGATTTGGATGACAATATTGAAGGTTTTAACGGTTGTGTGGCAAATTTCCCTGATTTACGGCATAACTCGTTTAGGTAGTTGGCTTCAAGGTTTTTTCCATATCCCACTAGCAGGAAGTATTGTAGGATTGATATTGTTCTACATTTTACTGCAACTCAAAATTGTTCGCATAACATGGGTGAAAGACGGTGCGAACTTTCTCCTAGCGACAATGGTGTTCTTCTTCGTTCCATCTGTAATAGGTGTGATGGATGTTATCACCGAGATTGATATGAACTTTGTTGTATTCTTTGCTTTAGTTGTCATTGGTACATTACTCGTCGCATTGACTTCAGGAATAGTGGCTGAAAAAATGGTGATGGGTAAAGTATTTGATAAAGGATCCCACAGACATACATGACACTTCTACAAACCATTACAATGATTACGCTCACAATTGTAATGTTCATAATTGCGAAGATGTTATACAACAAGTTCAAGTCACCTTTTCTTAACCCCGCATTGGTGGCATCGCTCGGTGTGATAGCAATACTCCTTCTATTTAATATAGACTATCATACCTACATGATGGGTGGTAAATGGATTAACCATTTGCTAAGTTCTACTGTGGTGTGCCTAGCATACCCTTTGTATGTAAACAGACATAAGATCCTAAAAAATTTCAAAACAATTTTCATGAGCGTGGTAACAGCTGTTATCTTGAATTTTTCCCTAATTTTTTTCTCACTCAAGTTAATGGGTTACCATCGTGAAGAAATTGTGACACTTCTTCCCCGATCGATTACCGCTGCAGTCGGTATTCAAGTGTCACATCAACTTGGCGGTGAAGACACAATGACCATTATGTTCATCATCGCAACAGGTTTATTAGGAAGCATGTTAGGAGCTGCACTGATTCGCATGACGCATTTTGAGTCTGCCATTGCCCGTGGCATGACTTTTGGTAATGCCTCCCATGCCTTTGGAACTGCGAGAGCACTAGAGATGGATATGGAATCGGGTGCGTTTAGTTCTATTGGAATGATACTGTCAGCTGTATTGAGTTCAGTTATGCTTCCAGTGTTATTAATGCTATTTTATTAATACTATTCAAGTCGTCACGGTATTCCCCCCAAGGTACCGTGGCTTTTTTATTGATAATCGTGTCAGATCATCAGAAAATATAAGGGACTTTATAGCATGTTTTAACTTCAGATATGCGTTTTTATCAAGATAAAGCGTTAGAATATGCTTAGCCTTTCTAATATCTGTTTTACGCATTATTATGATAATATAAGTTTGTTATATGTTAAGAGATGGAGGTGCCCGTATGACTGTGTTACTCATCGTGTTGGCAATTGCTGTTGTCGTGAGTTGGATTATGGCAATTCGTGCATTGAATCAGCAGAGTGAAGGGAGTCGTGCGACGAATTTTATGATTGTTGCGTCTGTACTCACAACATTATTTTTAATGTTCTTATTTTTACAGAGTCAAGGTTAATAGAAAGTTTTATAGTATATGATAGATAGGCGAACTTGGATGGGAAAGATGTATATTGATGTCTTTCCCATCCCATTTTTTTGGTGTAGATAGTCCATTATTTTAGTTTCTAATATAAAAATTATTGATAATACATGAAAATAAAATTAAGTGCATGTGTAATTATTAAAAACTTAAAAAAGCAGATTGCTAATTATCGGTATAAATGTTAAACTTTCATTGATAATGATTTTCATTTACATTATCATGGATTGTTTAATTAAAGGAGACAGAGTGATGCGTATTTTGATGAATGGCTATGTGTTGTTTGCAATGCTCTGTGTTCTGACTGTGTGTTCTCTGTTTATTGGTGTGAGTAGTGTACCAGTAAGTGCAGTATTCAGTTTCAATGAGCATCAACTTAATATCTTGTTCGCGAGTCGTATTCCAAGAACGGTCAGTATTCTAATCTCAGGAAGCACATTAGCACTTGCAGGTTTAATTATGCAACAGATGATGCAAAATAAATTTGTAAGCCCTACAACTGCAGGAACAATGGAATGGGCAAAGTTGGGGATTTTGATTTCATTACTTTTCTTTCCATCACAACATATTTTGATTAAACTCGCTTTTGCAGTTGCTTGTAGTTTGGCTGGAACATTCCTTTTTGTACAAATGATCCAGCGTATTAAGTTCAAGGATGTTATTTTTGTACCTCTTATTGGAATCATGCTTGGAGGGATTGTTTCAAGCTTTTCAACATTCTTAGCACTCCGTACAAATGCTGTCCAAAGTATTGGCAACTGGTTGAATGGTAACTTTGCGATTATCACAAGCGGTCGTTATGAGATTTTATATCTGAGCGTACCTTTACTTATCCTTACATATGTATTTGCCAATCAATTTACAATTGCAGGTATGGGGCGAGACTTTAGTAAAAATTTGGGACTTAATTATGAGTTGATTATGAATATGGGTCTACTGATTACTGCAACGATTACAGCTTTAGTCGTTGTAACAGTAGGAACACTACCATTTTTAGGACTGATCGTACCTAATATTGTTTCAATCTTTCGTGGCGATCATCTTAAACATGCACTACCACATACCGCGATGTTGGGTGCTATTTTTGTCATGCTGTCTGATATTTTGGGACGTATTATCGTGTATCCATATGAGATTAATATTGGCTTAACAATTGGTGTGTTCGGGACAGTCATCTTTATCATTATGCTTATGAGGGGGCGACGTCATTATGTCCAATAAACCTTTGAAGAAGCTTTTAATACTGATGACAGTAACAGTTATTCTTGGTGCAATGTATCTCTTAATTGGTATTGATTTTGAAATTTTTGAGTACCAATTTATGAGTCGATTAAGAAAGTTTGTACTCATTTTACTTGTGGGGGCAGCTATTGCAGCATCAACAGTAGTGTTCCAATCTATTACGGTCAATCGCTTATTAACGCCATCTATTATGGGACTAGATGCTGTTTATATGTTTAGTAAAGTACTCATTTTATTTATTTTTGGTACAAGTTCTATTTTTATTACTAACTTTTACTTAAACTTTGCAGTATCTTTGATAGCGATGATTATTTTTGCACTTATTCTCTTTGAAGGTATATTTCGATTTGGTCAGTTTTCAGTTTATTTTATTTTATTAATTGGTGTAATACTTGGAACGTTCTTTCGGAGTATTACAGGATTTCTTGAACTGATTATTAACCCAGAAGATTTCCTCGTAGTGCAAAGTGCCATGTTTGCAAGTTTTGATGCGTCTAATCCCAAACTTGTAACTGTTTGTGCGGTTATTTTATTGATCTTATTGGTCATTACGATTCGTATGATACCGTATATGGATGTACTATTACTTGGACGGGCACAAGCGATTAACTTAGGTATTTCATACAGCAACTTAACGCGCTTTTTACTTGTTATTGTAGCGTTGATGGTAGCAATTGCTACATCATTAGTAGGACCGATAACATTTTTAGGTTTACTGACCGTGAATTTAGCACACGAGTTGATGAAAACATTTGAACACAAATATATGTTACCAGCGACAATGTGTATTAGCTGGATTAGTTTATTTTTAGCACAGTGGATCGTAGAGAATCTCTTTGAAGCAACAACACAAGTAAGTATATTGATTAACTTAATCGGTGGTATTTACTTTATTTATTTATTGATGAGAAGGAGGGCAACAACATGATAAGTATTAGTGGATTGAATCAATCGATAGATCATAAGGCAATCTTAACGGATATCAATGTGGATGTTCAAAAAGGTAAACTCACCTCACTCATCGGACCTAATGGTGCAGGGAAAAGTACCTTACTGTCAGCAATTAGTCGCTTGAATGATTATGATTCAGGTGACATTCAAATTGAAGGTAAGCGTCTAGAGGATTACGACAGCAATGAACTGGCCAAACAACTTTCTATTTTGAAACAAACAAACCATACAGAGTTGAATATTACTGTTGAACAGTTGGTTAACTTTGGTCGTTTTCCTTATTCAAAAGGTTATATGAAAAAAGAAGATAAAGAAAAAGTGAACGAAGCAATTTCATTACTCAAACTCGATGAAATTCGTCACCGTTATCTGAAGACGTTATCAGGTGGACAACGTCAGCGTGCATATATTGCAATGACAATTGCGCAAGATACGGATTATATTTTACTTGATGAGCCATTGAATAACTTGGATATGAAACATTCCGTTCAAATTATGCAGACATTAAGAGAATTGGCTGTTTTCCATAATAAGACGATTATAGTTGTATTGCACGATATTAACTTTGCATCTGTTTATTCGGACGACATTGTAGCATTGAAAGACGGTGCAGTGGTTAAAGCTGCAAATAAACGTGATGTCATCAATTCAGCAGTGTTAAGACAGCTTTATGAAATGGATGTCAAAATTGAAAGTATTAGAGGTCAACAAATTTGTATTTACTTTGATGAAATACCATGTATGTATCATCAAATTCAAAATAAAACATTTTCTGAAACAACAGGAGGAAAATTATGAAAAAGTTAGGTTTATTAGTCGTTTTGGCAATGATGCTTGTTCTTGCTGCGTGTGGCAATAGTAGTGATAATGATAAGAAATCAGAAAGTAAAAATGGTGGAGATGACCAAAAAACAGTTGAAGTGAAAAATGATTTTATGCTTAGAGGGGAAGCAGAAGACGGTAGTGAAGATACAGAATATAAAGATAAAGTTAAAGTACCAGTAAACCCTGAAAAAGCAGTTGTTTTTGATTATGGTGCATTAGATACAATGAAAGCACTCGGTTTAGAAGATAAAGTGGTTGCTTTACCAAAAGGTGAGGATGGTTCATCACTACCAGACTTTTTATCAGATTTTAAAGATGATAAATACGAAAATACAGGTAGCTTGAAAGAAGTGAACTTTGATGCAGTGGCTAAGGTTAAACCGGATGTCATTTTCTTGTCAGCACGTACAGCTAACCAACAAACGATTGATGAATTGAAAAAAGCAGCACCTAAAGCTAAACTTGTCTATATGGGTGCAAACTATGACAACTATGTTGAATCGATGAAAATGAATGCTGAAACAATCGGTAAAGTTTATGAAAAAGAAGACGATGTTAAAAAATTAGTCGATGAGATGGACAAAAAAATCGCAGACATGCAAAAGAAAACAAAAGATTTAGATAAAAAAGCAATGTACTTATTAGTGAATGAAGGCGAGTTATCAACATACGGTGCAGGTGATCGCTTCGGTAGTTTTGTATATGATACATTAGGCTTTAAACCAGCAGATGATAATGTAAAATCAAGTGGTCACGGTCAAAATGTAACAAACGAATATGTGAGTGAGAAAAATCCAGATATTATCTTTGCAATGGATCGTGGACAAGCAATTGGTGGTGAATCAACTGCGCAAAAAGTATTGAGCAACGACGTCTTAAAAAATGTTAATGCCATTAAAAATGATGAAGTTGTAGAAGTAGATCCAAAGCTATGGTATTTTGCATCAGGTTCAATTACAACAACAATGAAACAAGTAGATGAGCTTGAAAAAGGATTGAAACTCGATAAATAATTATTTTCAAAGAGGCTATGTATCATACATGGTCTCTTTTGTTATAATAGAAAAATAATATGTATAGGCAAGGAGTGTGGGGAGAACAAGGTGAAAATTTTAGTGATTACAGATGGGCAATCTTATACGAGTCAATATGTGAGTACATTGTTAGCACAAGGTCATGACGTATATGTTCAAACACAAAGAACGACACAACAAGTTACACAAGGTCGGTCTTTGACAATAGATTTATTTCATTTGTCAGAAGTACAGTATGCTATGTCTGAAATGTCTCTTGTTGTAATTATTGGTGATCCTATCCGTTCATATACACAGTTAACGCAAGCAAATAGATATGCTCGTGCAAAATTGGTATATGATAATTTAGCAAGAGCGATTTCAGGTTCTGAGGTACAGCATGTATTAATTATTCAGCGACATCTGGATCAGATACTCTCTAGTATATTACGTGCATACGATGTACCAATGTCATATAAGCAAGCGCATTTTCTAAAATGGTCATTGCGAGGTTCAGTTATACGACCTGTAATGAATGAGAGACACACTGTCCGCTCTATTCAAAATTTGACGATCCCAGAGGGAATGTCGATGGATGGCGTATTATCGATGTATGGTCGTTTCCTTAAAACGTTAAATGGCCGTTTGATTAACGGAGTGTATGATGGTCGATATTTTACTATTATGTTATCGTTATTTAGAATACCATTGATCAGAATGGAACATATTCATGCGTATAGAACGCCATCACATGCTGAAATGAAGATTACAGGTGGTTTGTTAGTGGCTAAAGGTATGAGACAATCTCGCTTTGAATTAAGACGCATGAAGCATAGTCCTACACAATGCGTTATCGCACTGCATGATTTTGTACCACGCTTACCATGGCACTTATATCGCATGACTCAAGCACCTGTTCATGTTGCTGTATCAATGTTATTTCGAAAATATTGGGAAAGATTTAATCGCGCATAATTAAAAAGCATCGCTAACTGAGAAATACTTCAGCTAGTGATGCTTTTTAATATGCGACTCACTCTTTATTTTGACAAGCTTTTTTATATTTTTCACGACAAGGCTTCGTGTGTGGGAAGTTGTTATCAATAAAACGTCCCAGTACGTCTGTTAAAATCATCATATCCTCATCTTCGATAGAAAGTTCTTCGTAAATATTTTCAGAGAGAGATTTGAGTTGTTGTTTGAGTTGCTTGCCTGAGTCGGTTAAAGAGAGTTTTAAGTTTCGCTCATCTTGAGTATCTCTTACTTTTTCAACAAGTCCTTGAGAAACCAACTTTTTGATGAGAGGTGTTAGTGTTCCAGAATTCAAATAAATACGATCGCCAAGTTGCTTAATATTTAGTATTTCTTCATCACCAATAGAGATGAGTGTGATATAACCAGTATATGTAAGATTATACTGTTTCAAATGTGCTGTGTATTTTTTAATAACTTCCTTAGAGGAGACATAAAATAAAAAACATAACTGGCGATGTAAATGTCTTGGATTGTGACTCATAGTTAAACCTCCTTTAAGGTAAATCTATTATAACACTTTTAACTTGAATGCGTAGATACTATAAAATATAATTAAATAGCACTTGATTTAATTTGTGTTAATAGACAAAAGGAGATAGACAAATGCCTAAAAACAATAATTTTGATGATATATTAAATGGTCGTCGTTCTGTTAAGTTATTTGATGAGAACGTTAAAATCCCACATGAAGAAATGGATGAAATCTTAAGACAAGCTACGAAAGCACCTTCATCTATCAATATGCAGCCATGGCGCTTTGTTGTAGTAGAATCAGAAGAAGGCAAAGATAAATTGCGTCCATTGGTACAATTGAATACACGTCAAAATGATACATCAGCTGCAATGATTGTTATTTTTGGAGATATGTTAAATTATGAATTTGCTGATGATATTTATAGTTCCGCGGTAGAGCAAGGTTTCATGCCACAAGATATTAAAGAAGAACTTGTCGGTCGTTTTGTAGATATGTATCAACAGCTTACACCAAGTCAAATGAATGATATTGTTAAAATTGATAGTAGCTTAGCGGCCATGCAGTTAATGCTTGTTGCACGTCAACACGGTTATGATACAAATCCAATTGGTGGTTTTGATCATGCGCATATTGCTGAAGCGTTTGACTTAGATCCAGAACGTTATGTGCCTGTTCTTATCGTTGCAATGGGTAAAGCAGCACAAGAAGGTAAGCGCTCTACACGTTTGCCAATTGAAAAAATTCGCACATATCACTAAGGTATTCTAAGTAGTGATGGTATGCGTCATTGATAGTACGTTTTTGAATATCAAATACATTGGCTTATTCGGAGTAGGTGGCGAAACCTTTTGAAGGATTAAGGTTTCTTTCCTGCTCCTTTTTGGTATATCATCTTTATATAGGGTTATAAATATAGTGATGCCTATTCAGTGAGCGATGGTGAAATCTTTTAGGTTGTCTGGTCATTATTACGTTTAGGAGTGATAAAAGATGTTTGTAGAAAAGACAGTACCACTTAATATTGAAAACTTGAAAAAAGAAATTGCAGCCTATACAAATCAAAATCTTGACAGTTCGGATAGTTTGGAAAAAGTTTTGCAATTTGTAGAACTAGAACATATTTATAGTGCAGCATTAGAAGAAATTAGTACAAAATTACGAATATTAGATGAAGATTTTCAGCTTAAAACTGAGCATAACCCAATTCATCACATGGAACGTCGCGTAAAAAAGGTACCCAGTTTACTCAAGAAGCTACAACGGAAGGGGCTAGCTATTTCTGCACAAACTGCTAAAGAAACAATATATGACATTGCAGGTATTCGCGTCGTATGTAACTATTTAGATGATATATATACAGTGGAAAAGCTATTATTACAACAATCCGATATTAAGCTACTCAAGCGAAAAGATTATATACAGAAACCTAAAGAGAACGGATATAAAAGCTTACATATTGTTGTCACAGTACCATTATTTTTAACAGATGGTGTTGTGGAGACACCAGTAGAAATACAGTTACGAACAATTGGTATGGATATGTGGGCGAGTTTGGAACATAAGTTACATTACAAATCTTATAAAAATACAGATAGCTATCATAATATATTGAAAGAATGTGCAGATGAAATTGCAGCAGTAGAAGGGAAAATGCAACAAATACATATGGATATTCAAGACAATAAGATATTAGATTAGGACAGACACTAAAGGTGTAGGTGATAAAAAGCGACAATAATCGTTGTCGCTTTTTATATTTGGAATAAGCTATATTGCTGATTAGGCAGTGTTTCAATAAAAGGTTCGGGATCGATTGCATAGTCATTGCCCACTTGCCCCTTCATACGTTGGAAATGAAGATGAGGACCGGTTGAATATTTACCGGTATTACCAGACTTGCCGATAATCGCGCCTTGTTCCACAGTTTGACCGGGTTTAACATCAAATGTACTAAGATGTCCATACCACTGATAATATTGGTTATTAGATTCGTATAACTCAATTATTTTTCCACCGTAGGGATCGTTGATCGTACGCGTAATTGTACCATCAGATGCTGCAAGAATAGGGGTGCCTTCAGGTAAATGATAGTCTACACCATAATGGCGATTGTTTCCGTTAAAAGAGAGACCATTCTTGTAATGACCAAAAGGCTGTGTTTGACGATCTTGCTGAAATACATGTTGAGCTGTATCTTCATACCATGTATAGATAGAGGATTTTAGCGTATTGTCATGTCCATTAATGAAATAAAGCAAACCACTTAACAATAGGAGAAAGAAAAAAATAGAGATGATGCGTTTCATAGATTTATCCTTATTTTGTGAGATGTGTCGTCTTATTGTAACGATATATATGATGAGATACAAATAAATTGATTTGAAATATAAAAAAGCGATTAAAACTCAAAAAGATGAATTTTAATCGCTTTTTAAGAATGTCACTATAATATTAGTGAATAAAGTTAAATGCAGATGCTTGACCAGCTGATAATGTACGTGATGTTACAACGCCTGCACCATGACCATAGTTCATTTCAGATACTGTTACAGAACCGTTAGAACTTACATTTTCAACATAAGCAACGTGACCGTAACCACCAGCTGAACTTTGCATAATCGCACCTACTGCAGGTGTGTTATTTACAGTGTAACCTGCTGAACGAGCAGCGTTTGCCCAGTTATTAGCGTTGCCCCAATATGAACCCACACGACCACCTGAACGATCGTAAGCATAATAAGTACATTGACCAGCAACGTAGCGGTTTCCGTCATTGCTTGATGAATAAGTTAAACCAGTTGAAGCAGCAGGAGTGCTGACTTCTGTTGTATTATAGTTGTAATTTGTATTGTTATTAGATGTTGCAGCTGGTGCTTCAACAGTTGTAGCTGTTGTAGTTGTTGTATATGCTGCAGGTTGTGTATAGTTTGTTTGTGCAACATTGTAGTTGTTGTAGTCAACGTTATGAGTTGTAGTATTGTAGCTATTATTGACTACTGGTGTTGCAATTGATGTATAGTCTGTTGCATAGTCGTAGTTTGTAGCTTCGTTTGAGTAATAGTAGTAGTGGTAAGAACCATCTGCTTCAACAGTATAAAAACTGAATGATTCGTTATTGAACATTGATGGGTTCCAGTTACCATCTAAAGTGTGATGTTTATTGCCGTTCTCGTCAACAGTTACATAGTCACCAGTAACCTCTGAGTATGTAGTTGTATATTGTGAATTAACGTTAAGTTGTTCTGCTGCTGATGCATCGTTTGCTGTTGCAGCTCCTAATGTAACTAAGCCTAATGTAGCGATTGTAGCAGTAGTTAATTTTTTCATGATAAAAAGTCTCCTCTGTTGTTTTCGTTTCATATTATCTGAAAGCATCATAGCATACACAATCAGCGAATTGAATAGTTGTAAATGATTTAAAGTATGAATGTAATACAACTGAAATAAAAGATAATATGCTGACTTATTTTGTAGTGTACTCGTATTCCGGTGCTATGTGCTTAATATATAGCGTAGTATCAAAGTTGCACATCATAACTAGAACAAGTGTAACTGACAATAGAGATAACACTGTTCTAAGAATGTAATGAAACAAAGAAACAATAAAAAGTTTTGTCGTCCTGTTTCATAAGTAAGTGTTATGCCATAAAAAAAGAGTCTCACCATGAGACTCTTTTTTTAGTTGTTAAAGTCAATCTTACATACCCCAAGCACTTAAACCTTGGCTGTTGTATGCTTTTGTAGCAGCAGCAATTTGTTGTTCATAAGTGTTTGTTGCACCCCAACCTGGCATTGTTTGGAATAAACCAGATGCACCTGATGGGTTATATGCATTTAATTGACCATTTGATTCACGTGCAATAATATGCTCCCAAGTTGATGCAGGTACACCAGTACGAGAAGCCATCTCTTGAGCAGCGCGTGAACCGATTGAACCAGCAGTGTTACCATTTGATAATCTTACACTACCAGCGCTTGCACTACTTGTTGAAGTTTGAGCAGTGTTATAGTTGTATGATGGCGCTGATTGTGTTGCTGGTGCTTCTGAGTAAGATTGTTGTTGCGTTTGGATACTTGTTGCATCATTTGATTCTGATTGTGTCATCGCAACAGTGTTTACATCATTGATTTCAGTTGGCTGCGCCATTGAAGTTTGAGTAGCAGTAGCTTGAGTTGCGCCACCAGCATTATATTCCCAACCAAAGTAAACGCCATCTGACCAGAAGTGGAAGTTTACGCCATCTAATGTAAATTTATAATCGTATGCACCTTCATGAAGTGCATGTTCATTTAATGATGAATCGTTATTTAAAGCTAATTGCGCTAATTCTGCTTTGTTAATTTGTTCTTCAGCTGCATGTGCATCTGTTGTATATGTAGCAACACCAGTTGCTCCGATTGCTAAGGCTAATGATGAAGCTAATAATGTTTTTTTCATAATAGTAAGTCCTCCATTAATAAATCCTTAATTTCATTTTCAAAAAGTGTAACCAAAAAATTCAACAACCACACTCTACCAAGCAAATCCGCTTTTGTAAATTACGAGTAAATAACAAAAAATTACAGAGAGATTTCATTTTGTATTTTTGTAATATTAATGTCATGTAAAAATAAGTGGATTTAGAATGGAAAAGTGAAATGAAAGCGTTGTACGGAGGATGTAGATTAGAAAAGTAATAAAAATAGAGTGTATTACAAATATTACGAGTTGAATTTAAAATGTAACCGAATCAGAGCGTTGTTTTTGGCAATTCAGGTAGTCAGATTTTGGAATGTGGCATTATGTTTATGATGAATCATTGTTTTTTGGGGGATATTGTTCATTACACTTACCATTGCTAAGATAATTTTTTCTTCAGTATAATAGAAGAAACAGGGGTGAAAATATGAATAAGAAAATAGAAGCTTTACAACTAAAAGTCGCTGCATTGACACGTAAAACTAACGAACTTGGTATTCCAATAATGATTCTTTTTGAGGGCGTACCCGCATCAGGTAAGACAAGATTGGCCAATGAATTATTGTTAACATTAGATGCGAAATATACACACTTCATTGCAACAAAAACACCATCTGAAGAAGATTTACGTTATCAATTTTTACAAAAATTTTGGGATACTTTGCCATCTAAAGGAGATATTAACATTTACTTTCGGAGTTGGTATGCACAATATATTGATTATAAGGTTCATGAGATTAAGCAAGATGTGCTTAAAGATTATGAGTGTTTACATACCGATATTCAGGCGTTTGAAACGATGTTAACAGCCAATAATCATGAAATCATTAAATTTTATATCAATATTAATGAAGAAAAAAGGCAAGAGCATATTGCAGAAATGAAAAATAATCCGTTAATGAAATGGAAAGCACAAGAATATGAACAAGTCATTCCATTACAAGTTTATCAGGATGCTTTTGTTACTTTATTAGACAAAGAATGGGAAGTTATTGACTATACAGAGCGTGTAGCAGCAATTGAGCATATGTATCATCATTTGATTTTACGTTTGGAAAAGGCGATTAAAGCGTATGAACGACGTCCAAATAAGACAGATGGTGTTTTTACAAGAGGGTTTGAAACAAAGATGTTTGCGCCACTAGATCAAAAGATTAAAAAAAGAACGTATGATGAAGTCATTACACAATTACAAGCACGTTTATGTGAATTGCAATTTGCTTTGTATGAGCGGAAAATACCACTTATTTTGGTCTATGAAGGGATGGACGCAGCAGGAAAAGGTGGGAATATTAAACGTGTACGTGAATTATTAGATCCAACAGGCTATGAAGTCAACACAACGAGTGCACCAACAGATGTAGAGCTGAATCATCATTATTTATGGCGTTTTGCAAGAATGATGCCCAAAAGTGGTCATATCAGTATATTTGATCGGAGTTGGTACGGTCGAGTACTTGTTGAGCGTGTAGAAGGCTTTGCAACCAAAGATGAATGGACACGAGCATATGATGAAATCAATGCCTTTGAAAAGATGTGGACGCATGATGGTGCTATTGTATTGAAATTTTTCTTGTCACTGGATAAAGACGAACAATTAAGACGATTTCAAGACCGACAAGAAGATCCGAATAAGCAGTGGAAGATTACACAAGAAGATTGGCGTAATCGTGAAAAATGGGATTTATATTTAGAAGCGAGTCACGATATGGTTGTTAAAACAGATACAATTCATGCACCTTGGCTAATCGTCCCCGCAGATCATAAAAAAACAGCACGTATACAAGTGTTGAAATATATTATTCGAAAATGTGAAGAGAAGCTATGGGGTGTTAAGCAGTATTAAAGGTTACATCTGAGGCACTATTCTCAAAGTGACATATATCTACTATAATATATGTTAAAGACATTTATAAAAAATATATTATATAGGAAGAAAGTAGTAAGAGGAAAATATATGTCGCTTAATAATTATGAACAAACAATTATGTCGTTAGAACAACATGATAACGAACAGCTTGAAGTTGTAACAATGGGTGATAAACAATCGGAACATGCCGTTGTATTGATACATGGTGCGATTATGAACTATAAAATTATGACAGTATTCGCCAAATATTTGCATGGTGTACATCTTATATTCATTAATTGTCCGGGGCGCGGTGAGAGTACAGCGTTGGAACGTATGTCACACAGCTTAGAGGACTATGCGACACGTATTAATGAGGCACTTTTACGCATTGTAACAACAACAAATATACAACAAATGAGTATCATTGGTTACTCTATGGGTGGTTTAATTGCCACGAAGCTCGCAGGTTATAACACATTACCGATACAGTACCTTGTTTACTTGAATAGTGCTGCTAAAATTGATTTTAAAGAGTTGCGTATTTCAAAGTTATTGATGGAATTGGTTAAAGATATTAACGCTGATAACAAAAATGGAATGATTCAAAGTATTCCTGAACTTGTATTAGAACAAGGTATTTCAAAAAAACATAAAAATGAAATCAACTTTACAGAGTATTTTGCACCGGTCGATGCAATGATAACGGATTTAATGTACACATTACGTTCGGATTATTTGGCAGATATTGATAAAATTAAAAACTTACCAGAAGTGTTGTTTTTATTGGGAGAAGATGATGTTATTTTTCCAAACAAAGACTCAAAAGTGACAGTGGAAAAGTTTGAACAGCTTGGTGCTAAGGTAAGAACTGTTATTTATCCAGAAGTGGGGCATTTAGACTTTTTACGCGTGTTAGATCACCCACATGGAGACAGTTTAAAAAGCATCAAAATGAATATTAATGAATGGCTGGGCTTACCGCTAGAACAATAAGATTATATGTGAAAGACACCGATTCAGAACGCAGCATAAACAGTAGTAGTTAAGCGTCTTGATAAGGTGTCTTTTTGTCAAGATAATTTAAATATTGAAAAGTGAGAGATGTATTGAAATTTTATGTTGTAATCTGATGCTGTGGCGATTAGGCTTATAATAAAGTAGCTGATAAGGGGAGTGATGTAAGATGTGGATTGATATTACGCATACATTGTCCGAAGAAGTAGCACCATGGCCGGGAGATCCAGCATTTATGTGTCGATATTTTACGACTAAACAAGAAAATGGTGTGGCGAATGTTGGTGAGATCTCTGGTAGTAATCATATTGGTACGCATATTGATACGCCTAAACATATTGATGATGCTGGAATCACGGTTGAACAATTAGATATTCAGCGTTTAATAGGGGATGCAACAGTTTTAACATTTTTGGATCATCAATCCATTACTATGGCAGACTTAAAACGTCACGATATTAGAGGAAAGATTATACTGTTCAAAACGCAACAAAAAGCCGATCCTAAGCATTTGCCTAAAGCTATTACAGTATTAACGGCAGAGGCGATTGATTATTTAGCATCGTGTGGTATTGAGGTGATTGGCGTTGATGTGCCGTCTGTTGATGTTCTGAATTCTGAGACGTTAGACAATCACCATCGACTGGCACAACACGAGATATATCATATTGAGAATTTATGCTTGAATGCGATTTCATCTGGATATTATCGATTTATCGGCTTACCTATAAAAGTAAGAGGAGCTGAAGCAGCATATATACGTGCTGTTGTAGCTCAAAAATAAAAAATACAATGAATTATATTGAAAGGTATGGGGAATGAATAATGACAAAAACAAGAGCAAAGGTAGATATATCTCATCTATCTTTTATTATTTTATTAGGTGCGATGACAGCATTTGGTCCGCTACTATCAGATATGTATAGTCCGGCGTTGCCACTTGTACAACAAGATCTAGGAACGTCTACGTCACAGGTGCAATTGACACTCTCAATTGCAATGATTGGTATTGCATTTGGCCAGTTTATTTTTGGGGTCATTGCAGATCGTGTGCCACGTAAAACATTGGCACTTACAATACTAGCATTGGTTGTTATGGCATCGATTGCAAGTGCACTGAGTAGTCATATTAGTTTGTTTATTATTGCACGTCTTGTTCAGGGGCTTGCAGGTGGCGGTGCGATTGTTATTGCACGTGCAACAGTGGGTGAATTGTATCAAGGTGAAATATTGAGTCGCTTTTTTACGGCGCTTATGGTGGTCAATGGTATTATATCGATATTAGCGCCTTTAGTCAGTGCTTTTATTTTAACAGTGGCAGTATGGAGAGGTGTATTTGTAGCGCTTGCAGCAATTGGTACATTAATGTTTCTAGCTGTTTTAACCCATCCCAAAATGAAAACGTTAAATGCGACACATCAAACACATGATAACTTTAAGGCTATCTTTAAAGACTTTGGACTGTTGCTAAAGACACCACGCTTTTTAGTACCGATGTTTTTACAAGGTGTGACTTACATTATGATTTTTAGTTATGGTGCGGGTGCACCATTTATTACACAGAATGTTTATGGTCTATCACCACAAAATTTCAGTATGCTCATGGTATTAACAGGCATTGGCTTGATTATCTCAAGTCAGATATCGAATATTCTATTACGCTTTTTTAATCAGTTAAACATTTTGGCAGGCTTTATCATTGTACAAATGGTAGGTGCAATAGTAGTGATTGTAACGCTGGTTTTCCATTTGCCGTTACCTGTCCTTATTTTTGGTTTTATGTTGTGTGTGCCTCCTGTAACAGCTATTGGGCCATTGGCTTTTTCTCTAGCGATGCAGGCACGTACAGGGGGGAGTGGTAGTGCATCAAGCTTATTAGGGCTTTTTCAGTTTGTACTTGGTAGTTCAGTAGCACCGTTAATTGGTATTCAAGGTCCTGAAAGTGTGATGCCATACAGTATTGTACTTGGAACAACGATCATTCTTTTAGTTGTACTTATGAGTTTAACACGTATTTTATTGAAGCCAGTGATAGAACAAAATGCACAATAATGTGTGTTATAGACAATATACTTAAATGGCAAAAGAGATGATTGCTATTATGGGAAGAGGATTGGATTGAAAAGGATGATAGAGTGTCATTTTCAATCCAATTACATATTTTCAACGTCTTTTATCCTCTAGTCATACAGATTTTAATGTCATGATATGAAATGTTTGATTCTTTGATAAGTTTCCCCTCTATTCTGATATTTACACTTCCTGCCCCATAAATGATAAACATCCGATTTGTAATAAAATAGACAAAAACGCCAACTGTATTTAAAAATAAATTAAGTTTATATTTATATCTAATTGACTATCTGATACGATAAGGTTAACCAATATCTGTATGGATATTAAGAAGGGTGTGACCACGATGGATAGTAAAGTACAAGTGACGTTGAAGGGATCAAGATGTAATCCAACCCATGTGTGCAAGTGTTTTATGCGTTCAGCTGTGCTGTTTTTAGGTGTTTTTGTATGTACAAGTAATGTCGCACAGGCGCAAGAGAGGATAGAAGAACAATCTAGTAATGAACAAAGTCAGTTTGAGCAACAAAAAAACGAATCAGTCACAGAGGTTAAAGCAGAGACAATTTCAGAAAATAGACAGCAAGGAAATATTCAACAACCATTCGAAACAACGTATAAAGTGGAGAATCGTATCAATCAGATTGATACAAGTAATGAATATAGAAAGAATGAACCAAGCGAGCGTATAAATACAGCATCCGTAACGCAGCAGTTACGAAAAAGAGAAGAAACACAGAGTACTAATGTTAAGGATAGTGTGCCAAACCCTCATGTTGAAGCAATACAGTATAACTTTCAAAATATAGAAGGTTCAACTTTAGAAGGAAGTCAAGTTGTTGTCATGTTACCATCTGGCAATAAGTTAACCACAGTGTCAGATACATCTGGTCATTGGAGTATTAATGCGTTGGACACACTTTATGTAGGAGATGTCGTTCAAATATATGCGAAGAAAGAAGGATATGCGGACTCTAAGAGAGTAAGAAAAGCAGTGATTGATACGATTGCACCACCATTTCCAAGAATAAATGCATTAGAGGTAGATGAGCGTATAGTGTCTGGAATAGCTGAGAAAAATACGACGGTTCGTGTTACCTTCAGTAATGGTCAAGTTGTAGAGACAAATGTTGATGAAGAAGGTTTATGGTCATTAGAAGTACCACAGACGGTTCCTTTTGAATTTGAAGAACGTATTTCTGTTGTAGTCGTAGATCAATCGAATAATGTTTCGACAGAGGTTGTTAAACAAGTAGGAGATACAATTAAGCCTCGACAACCGGGTGTTAAAAATATGGAATATGGTACGAACATATTACGGGGAACGGGAAGTAAATATAAAAACTATATCGTTGCGCTTCTGCCAGATGGTACTACAGTATTCACACAAATTGGACGAACATTGACGTGGATGCTCGGAATACCAAATGCTGAAAATTTCTCAGCAGGTAGCGAAATATTAGTTGAAGAAATGGATTTAGCGCGAAATTATTCACCTATTACCATAGCAAGAATTGTAGACACGATACCACCAGATATACCACATATTAACCCCGTCTCAACAAATACAAGTCAATTGTCGGGGACGGCAGAGCGAGGAAGCAAGGTAAAAATATCATTGCCTAATGGTGAATATTTATTAACAAAAGTACAAATGGATGGGACGTGGCAAATCGTGTTGCCCTCTGAAATGATATTGCACCACGGAGACACTGTACGAGTAGAAGCGACAGACTCGTCTGGTAATCATTCAGAAGTGCTGACTGTATATGCGCAAGGTGAAGGGATTCCGCAGCCTCCCGATGTTAATCATATAGAGGCTGGAACGAAAGTGATAACAGGAACAGCTGCACCCGGGCAAACGGTTTGTGTTACATTTGCTGAGTACTTAAAAATTAAAAGAACTGTTCAAGCAGATGGAACATGGCAAGTGAGAGTACCTACGGGGAGAACTTTATGTCATGGAAATCAAGTTACTGTTCATATTGAAAATAATTTTGGAGTAAAGTCGAGAGAAATAACGATGAATGTAGCAGATACGATTGCACCTAAAGACCCTAAAATTTATAGAGTAGAAGAAGGAGATAAGGTGTTGAAGGGATACGGGGAAAAGCGTAGTACCTTTACCTTAGTATTTGCTGACGGTAAAAAAATTAAAGGGAAGGTCAGTAAGAATGGAGGATGGAGAGTTAAACTGCCTGAAGATATTGTACTTAAGCGAGGAGATGTATTAGGAATAAAAGTTGTAGACACAGCAGGCAATAAATCGCGATTGATGCTTACAAAAGTGAAAAAGAAACGTATTGTATCGACATCTTAATATACAAGCGGCGTCGAGGTCATATAGTGTGTACCACTGTATATGATCTCGACTTTTGTATGTCTATACCAATCGCACAATGATTTTTGAGTGGAATCATATTATCTATGAATAGTATTTAATATATCTTAAAAGTTTGAAAATTTCATCAAAATATATATTGCCTTTTTTAAATATTTAATGCACAATAATACGCAAGCGCTTAGTAATTGAGGTGCGCCATTGAGATTGCATATGTTTTGGGAGGTTATCGAGCGATGAAGTTAATTGGGAAGTTAATACTGGGGATTGTAGCAGGGATTTTAATTGGCATGCTAGATGTTGAAGTTATAAATAGAGTTCTCGTAACAGTTAAAGGTGTTTTTGGTCAAATTATTAACTATATTATTCCATTAATTATCTTTTTCTTTATTGCTTCAGGCATTACATCACTTGGCAAAGGCTCAGGCAAATTAGTGGGAATGACTGTTGGTGTGGCATACACATCGACGATTTTAGCAGGATTAATGGCATTGACAGTAGCGTATACCTTTATGCCGACGATTGCGTCTGGTGGCAAAGTACCGGGAGAAGCACCAGAAATTCCAGCATTTTTTTCATTTGAATTTGATCCATTGATGGGTGTACTTACAGCATTAATTACGGCATTTGCATTTGGTATTATCGCGCACAAAGTACAGGCTTATACAGTGATTAAGTTTATTGATGAAGGGCAACGTATAGTTGAAGTATTAATTGAAAAAATTATTATTCCATTTTTACCATTTTACATTGCGACAATTTTTGCAGAAATGACAGCACAAGGTACAGTTGTAAGTATTTTAAAAGTTTTTGGTATTGTATTGTTAATTGCAATTGCTATGCACTGGATATGGCTAACAGTGCTATATGTCATAGCAGCGGTATTAAACAAAAAAAGTCCACTTGTTATGATTAAAACGATGTTGCCTTCGTATTTTACAGCGTTAGGCACAATGAGTAGTGCGGCGACAATACCGGTAACGTTGAAACAAGCAAAGAAAAACGGTGTGACACCTGGGGTTGCAGACTTTGCGGTACCGTTACTGGCGACAATTCATTTATCAGGATCAACGATTACATTAGTGAGTTGTTCAATAGCAGCCATGATTGTTTTACCAAGTTTATCACTTGTAAGCATTCCGACAATGATAGGGTTTATCTTTATGCTAGGCATTATTATGATAGCTGCACCGGGTGTTCCAGGTGGCTCTGTTATGGCAGCGAGTGGTATCTTAGGATCTATTTTAGGCTTTAATGAAGCGGCAATAGGTTTAATGATTGCACTTTATATGGCTCAAGATAGTTTTGGTACAGCAACGAATGTAACAGGAGACGGTGCAATTTCAGCGATTGTTGATCGTTTAGGTAAAAAATATATCGAATAGTGAATATATGCATTTAAACTCAGAAAAGCAAGTTGTTTTGTTTTTCTGAGTTTTTTTGATAGTTTGAAGTTATAGAGTGACTTTTATGAAAAGAGGGGTAAAATGAGTAATCAAAATCCATTAACACAATATTTTAATGACGCATATGAACAACAACCGCAGCCTTACCCGGGTATCCAAAAAGAGATGACACCGATTCCAGATTGTGGTGAAGAAAGTTATCGAGGCGCGGAGAAGTTAGTAGGTAAAAAGGCGCTTGTTACAGGAGGTGACTCTGGAATTGGTCGTGCAGCAGCCATAGCATATGCTAAAGAAGGTGCAGATGTTGCGATTGCATATCATCCTGATGAAGTAGCTGATGCGGAAGAGGTTAAACAAGTTATTGAATCTGCGGGGCAAAAAGCTGTTTTATTACCGGGAGACTTACGTGATGCAGACTATGCACGTCAGATGGTTAAAGATGCATATGAAAAGTTGGGAGGTCTTGATATTCTTGTCTTAAATGCAGGGATGCAGCAGTTCGAGTATGATATTCAACAACTTGATCCAAAACAGCTTACGGACACGTTTGAGGTCAATGTATTTTCAACAGTGTATTCAATTCAAGAAGCATTAAATTATTTAGAGGCTGGAGCGAGCATTATTTTGACATCCTCGATTCAAGCTGTAAAACCAAGCCCACACTTATTAGATTATGCTATGACCAAATCATGTAATGTTTCGCTTGCTAAAGGACTTGCGGCACAGTTAGGCCCAAAAGGTATTCGTGTTAATGCAGTAGCACCAGGACCTGTTTGGACACCTCTACAAATTTGTGGTGGACAGCCTCAAGAACGCATTCCAAACTTTGGAAAAAATCAACCTTTACAACGTGCAGGTCAACCTGTAGAATTGGCAGATGTTTATGTATTGCTTGCATCTGAAAATGGCAGTTTTATTACGGGACAAGTATATGGTGTAACGGGTGGCGCACCGGTTGTGTAAATGATATAAACTCAATTTTGAAAATATGATGATTATAGAGTGGAACAATGAAGTCTTTTCGATTACTAAGGCTTCTGTTCCACTTTTTTATTTTTCATATAAAAGTACCCACTATCCAATATACGAATGGACGCCATAAAGTAGTTTATAGAAAAGATGAATAAATGAGCCTTCATTACATTATGAGTAGTTATAGTTATAGACTTGCATTTCAAATGAGTATCGACTATCATAAAGCGTAACTATTACGATTTATGACAGGGAGAGGAATATCTATGTATGAATGGCTTATTGTTGGTGGCGGTGTCCATGCTACCACCATTGCATTACAGTTACGTTATTTAGGATTATCTACGAAGGAATTATGTATTGTTGATGCTCATGGTGAACTTATGGCACACTTTAGGACACAAACAACACGACTCAGTATGCCTTATTTGCGTTCGCCACTTGTACATCATTGTTACCCTGAGCCTTTTGACTTAAAGAAGTTTGCCAAACGTGAACAGTATACACAAGCGATGATTGGTCACTATCAACGTCCAAGGTTAGATATGTTTTTTGATCATACAGCGTATTGGATTGAACAATATGATTTAGAACAATGTCATATATGTCAACGAGCAATTGATATATATGAAAATGATGGGCATTGGTGTGTGACATTGGATAATGGTGAAGTCGTACAAACGCGTCATGTGGTACTAGCGATGGGGACGCATGAAACACCATATATTCCAGAAATATTTAAAAATCAACCCGATGTCGAACATATTCATCAATTCGATATAAGCGATAAGATGAATGTTTCACACATTGTAGGAAGCGGTATATCAGCAGCGCATTTAACATTGAAATTACTATCTGAAAAAAGGAATACACCTCTACATTTGTGGACGAAAAAAGAACTAGAAGTCTTTGATTTTGATGCTGATCCCGGATGGTTAGGACCGAAAAACATGCGTGCCTTTCATCAAGAAAAAGATTTGGCAAAGCGTGTAGAAGTTAACAAAGCAGAACGTCATAAAGGCTCTATGCCGAAAGAAATGTATACAAAATTGATGAGAGCAGTAGACCAAGGAGATCTTGTGATTCATCATACACCTATTCATGAAGTGGTAGAGCATCATATTGTTACGGATGATACATCTATTCATTATGATGGTGTTTACTTAGCGACAGGTTTTGTGATGGACTTGATGGAACAACCATTGATTCAAAGCATTATATCTCAATATGATGCGTCAATGGTTTCGGGTTATCCGGTGATTAGTGAAGCACTAGAATGGATACCTAATGTTTTTGTTTCAGGTATGCTTGCCGACTTGGAGTTGGGGCCTTTTGCACGTAATATTATGGGTGGACGTATGGCTGCACAACGCATTGGAGAAGTTTATCTTCAGTCTCAATCTACCAAAGAAATAGCAATGTAAAACGTTTAAACAATATATGCAAATTGTGATAACCTATTGTCAAAAAGAATAATAGGTTGGAGGGCTGATAATGATACGTTGTGTTTGTTTGGTCATAAAGCAAGGAGATTATCTTAGACTGGTACAGGTAAGAAATCGAAAAAAATACTACTTTCCAGGTGGGAAAATTGAACGAGGAGAAACATTAGAAGAAGCACTGATACGTGAAGTTTTTGAGGAGCTCCATATTGAACTGACCACAGATGATGTGGAATACATAGGAAAAGTTGTAGGCCCAGCTTATCCACAACAAAATACATTAACAGAACTCAATGGTTTTCGTACTAAAATACCGATTGACTGGTCTGATGTAGAAATTCATGCGGAAATCACAGATATAGAGTGGATACACTTTGAAGATAAAGAAAGAATGGCACCTGCTGTCATAAAATGGATAGAGGAAATAGAAAAAATATGACAATGTGTATCTAGTGTATATTATAAAACTTTAAAAGAAGAAAGGACGAGATAGGGTGTTCAACGCCTTGTTCATCTCGTCCTTTTAATTTGAGGGCTTTTATCGTTTCAACTCAATACGGTACAAGTTTGGATACATCCCCCAACTTGGAGAGTCGAAACCAATCGTATAGACTTTGACATGTTGACCCTCTCGTAAGTCTTTGTGAATAGCTTTACTATTTAACTTGCCATGCAAGAGAATGTCACTATTTTCAATCGTTATTGTTGTCTCTTGATTTTTGACGACGATATAACGTACTGTGCCAGTTGTGAAAGTATGATTTTCATGATACTTTTCAATAATTTCTCCTTCATATACATGACGGTTCAATTCAGGGATAATAGTAGCCATACTGATAAACAATATAGCCACAACAGCACCTACAATAAAAAAGCAAGTCATGATACGATGACCAAGACGTTCGAATAATAGATATAGTTTTTCAGTTATTTTTTTCATGTTATCGCTCCTGGTCATTATTATAGCGAATAGAAAGATAAAAATCACAATTACTGAAAAATTGATTAAGCAAGTTGAGTTTTACACCATATCTATATATTGATGTATAAGCCTTTTTAAATTTACACTAATTATAAAGTGAGAAAACACAAAATATATAATCATTGTGCGTTTGAACAAAAGATAAACATCTTCATAAATTCGAAATATTTCTTTGTTCCTTGTATACAAAGATATCTAGGTTTTATGTTGTGTAGAATATAAAATTTTTAAAACTTTAAAATATTATCTGTTATATGAGAATGAAGATTCGCGAATTGAGAATAACAGACATAAGATATTTTGAAAATCTTTATGAAAGCACAGAAAACATTTAAAACCTTTTAATCTAACGCCTTTAGTAAGTGTGACTTGAAGTGAAAAGGTTGTTAAAAAACAATTTCACTTCAGACACTTAATGGGATTTATAGATATGTACGCTCTTGTTTGAGCCAATTTTAATATGTTGCAGTTTTCCTCTAGTGCATAGTGACCTTACTGATAGATGGTAATCATCGCAACAGACATCGGAGGGACATGTGTCACATAAGGGCCTTCACTAAAATCATGCTGATCTACATTCAAGTGTGGACTATTATACTGGCTTAACTTATATTTTAATGAATTTGGAAAATGACTTTTATCAGTAATACGTTTGTCAATCATACTATCTACATCACCATACTTATTGTTCAGTGTTTCTGTGGAAAGTAGAACTTGTGACGATACAGCATGATCAGACAATGTAATATAAAAATTACGCGCATAGTGCTCTGTATTATATAAAAGAATATTATAACTGTGTAAGGAGCGCGTAATAATATGATGTTCTCCATAACAACATGGATATTTTGAAAAGTTGAGCAACATGATGCCTAAAAAGAAGAAGGGTGTTTTATTTTCAATACTATCAAATATAGCAATATCGTATGTTGATGAAGGTGGCTGTGTAAAGTCAATGGTTGCACCTGCGAGATAAGGTTGACCTTCTAGAGATTCTTTTAAAAATAATCCCATATTACTTAAAATTTCAGGTGTATAAAAATCATTATAATTTAAGAAAATCATCTGGTTTGATTGCGTGTTTTGATCTAAAAATTGGTACAAAGATGATTGCATAGCTTTGAATGGTATGTGTATCTTTGCATTGCGATAATGATTTCTAATCTTTTTAAAATCTATGGTGTAGAAGTCGGTATGGAGTGAATGCACTTGTTCATCAATAGGATGAGATGCAATATAGTCGTCCGTAATATCTAAAGCTGTCGAGATTTGAATATCGTACACTTGCTTTTTAATACGCTGAATATCTTTGATAGCCAGTTGCTTTAAATCGAGTAGTAATAAAACTTTGCCACCACTAATAGCTGGAACAGATGAATGTTCGCTTTCTAAGAAGTGAAGGTCCTCAATAGCTTTTATAATGAAATAATAACTTTTAATATCGGTTATTTTAAGCGCGATAGAAATTTTTGTTTTGAGTAGTTTCCTAATTTTGATAAGTGCTTCTTGTGCTTGGTCTTTAATCGCATTTTCGATCGGTTCACTAATGTAAATATACGATGATAGTTTGTAGTTTGAGAAGTTTTTATAGAGAAAAATCGGTTCATTAATGATCATATCTATATTTTCGTATGAACCGATGTCCACTAAATTAAAATAAGAGAATGCTGCCTCATTAATGGCTGTATCATCAATAAAGACTGTCACATCTCTCTCTTTTTCAGTCGTTTCGATTTCAATGCGATTCAATATATCGTGATCTGATGTAATATTGGGCAGAGATAAACTTCTAGCATTTGCAGGTAATGTTTTATATTTTTTAGGTGTCATACCGATATATTTTTTAAAGTGAATAATATAGTTTGTGGCGCTTGGATAGTGCCATAAATGTGCAATAGTTTTTACTTTTTTATCATGCATCGAAACATCTTCCATTGATTTGGCAACGCGTAAAGATGTGAGGTATTCATAGAAGTTCATATTCATTTGCTGTTTGAATAGTATAGAGATATATGACGATGACACATAGAAGTTTTTAGATAAAGTTTCTAGTGTGATACGCTCTTGTAGATGTTCACGAATATATGTCACAATACCTTCTAACATATCATTTGTTTTATCAGTGGGAGGTAATTGATGACGAGTAATTTCTTTCAATAGATGTGTGACAAGGTGTTTGGCGTGATCTGATGTATGTTCATGAGTCTTGAAATAATTGAATAACAGCGCTAAGTTGGCTTTAATGGCGTCATGTTGTTGAATGACAAATGTCGCATTAAATATATTGATATTTTCTTTTTTAAAATAACTACTAGGTATATAAAAGAGTAGTGCAGAATCCGAATGAATCTCATAAAGCTCAGACTCATTAATCAAGTGCAGTTGAACATCTGAATAGAGTTGCCCTTCTTTTTTGATGGAGATACTACCGTCAAGAGATAGAACTAAAATAATACTATCAAAACAACGGACAGGGTGTGTCATTGGTTCCGTAAGATAATAGATTTTTGGAAACAAAGTACAGTCTCCTCCTTAATACATATTTTTATTGCACGTAAGACTGATCATTGATAAAGCAGTTTTTGGTTGTCCTACATCGCAAAACAACTAGGTGTGAGAATAGTTTATTACAATCTATCTCTAACCGAGTTGAGTTATTGTTAATTGTGAATAGACGTCTCCTCCTATTTAAAATACCCTTTATACGCAGGTTTATTAAATTTTTAAATAGATTGATACTAAAAATAAAGTGTGACTCATTGTATATATACATTTAAACTATATATACATAAACTTTTGTTATTTGTCAAAAATATTGTGATATAGATATTAGGCCTATATCATGTGGAATGGTAATTTGACTTGTATTACGTTGTTAGACAGGGTAAAAGCTTGAAACAAAAGCGTTTTGAAAATGCAGTGTGCAATTTATTATTGTTTAAATATACAGTTTTGATAATGATGTATTTATTGGATACTATACTGACATAGAAATATGGTGGGGGCGTTTGGGCGGATATAAAATAAGTGAACTCAAAAGGCATAGTAAGAAGATGAGCTTTGAAAAACTTGCGGCAAGTGGTTTCAAAACTCATCGTCATCCTGAAGGGGTGCGATTAGGTTGAGGTTTTTAGAAATATTATAGGTTAATGGTTTTTATAAAGATATTGTGCAATACGCAATAAGACAATACCGTCAATTGTATTGGGATCCCATCCAGTGATTTCGTAAATCTTTTTAATACGGTAGTTTAAAGTGTTGCGGTGTATGTAGAGGTCATTAGCCGTTTTAATGAGTTTTCCGTGATTGCGAAAATAAGCTTCAACAGTATCGTTTAAGTATTTATCTTCACCAAAGTCTAATAGTTTTTTATAGTTCGCAACAAGGGCACTTTCATTGTTCGGTGTGAATCTTTTGATGTTTTGACACATGATTTCGAGTTCGTGTTCTTTGTATGTATAAACGCCCTCGAGTTGATCTTGGGAAGTGAGCAGTTTTTTCAGTGCTTGAGATTCATTGTAAGACTGAACAAGTCCGTGGATGCCTGTGTTGAAATCTCCAAGTGTAATAAGTGTTCGCTCAGCAAGGTCTGGTTCAAAAGTTTGAGTAATAAATTGTTTGAGTTTTTTCTCATTTGTTCCACGATTGGTGTTTGATTTGAAAATAAAGATGATTTCTTGAGGTGTTAATTCGATGATGTCATCGTTTTGAAGTTGCCAACTATCCAAACAGGCTTTCAATGCACGTGTTTTGATTTTACTTGTACTATTGATAAAAATAGAGGCGACAGCAAGTGGTTCGTTTAACCCCAAAGCATCGATAATATACTTACGATTATAGCTTTGAAGAATTTTTTGCTGATTGAAAAGAATATTTGATAATAATTGTTTACGAGAAAGTGCCTCTTCAAATCTCATCGAACGCTCAATTTCTTGTTCTACAATAAATTCAGCCGTTAGTTTGAGTAGGCGTGAATAGGGTCTTATTTCCTCAGGTTGACCGGAGACTAAAACTGCGCCATATGTATCGTCTTTATATTCAAACGGGACGATAATACCCGGAAACGGCACTCTCCAAAAAGCCACATCTTCATCTTCTATTTCAATAGGAAGATTACGTTGAATTGAATATAGTGCTGCTTGATGTACTTCTCCCAGCCTCTCAGAATTAGAAGTGGCAATAATTTGTCCTGATTTATTAGCAATTTGTACACTTGCTTTAATGATTGAAGAGGCTTTTTTAGTCACTTTTTGCGCCCAATATTGATCTAGCATTTCCATCCCGCTCCCTTTATCCTGCAAATCGTTCATTTATAATTATATTTAGCACGTATGCATGGCTTGTAAACGCATGTGTGCATATTTTGTTCGATAAGATATAAATGTAATTAAGGTCAATTAATATATAACATACTTTTTAACTTAATATATAAGTAAATCATATTGCAGGTGTTTCTGTTGTGCGTTTGAACAAAAGCATATCTTTTTTGTCTGATAATCCTCAATAGCTGTTTCACTATGATTGAGCCTTTTATCACAATCTTCTATTGCCTAAAAGCAATAATTAAATCAATTTGCAAATTAATAGAATCCAATAAATCATCATTAAAACATAAATTGTATGTTATCATTTTAATTGTATTGTTCAATGCCATTTTTATAGTTGGGTTAAATTGGGTTGAACATAAATCTCTTCGAAAAGGAGCAATATAATGGCTAATAAAAACAAAAAGAACACGAACCGTTTAGACTTTTTGCCGAATAAGCAAAATAAATATTCGATTCGTAAATTCACAGTGGGGACGGCTTCTATTTTAGTAGGTGCAACATTAGTATTTGGGGCATACAATGACGCACAAGCTGAAGAAGTATCAAACGCAACAACTGAAGATAGCAAAGTGGATGCAGAATCTACTGATGAACTAGAAGCATCAACACCTGAAGCGGAAGTTCAAGCAGACACAAAAACAGAAAAAACAGAAGATGCACAATCAGCAGAATCTAAAGCAGAACCAGCAGCTGAAGAAACATCAGAGCCTGTTGAAGAAGAAACAGCACCTGAACAACCAGCAGTAGAAGAAGAACAGTCACCAGCATCTACAACTTCTGAAGTTACACCTGAAGAAAATGCAGCAGAGACACCAACAAGTGGAGACCAAGAAGCAGATGCAACGGCAGAACCAGCAAAAGCAGAACAACCTGAAGTGCAACCAACAGTTGAAACACCTGCACCTTCTGAGTCGACATCTGCAGATACAGTACCTGCACAAGACACAACAACACCAGATATTGAAACGGTTAAAGATCAAGAAACAGCAGCAGATTATTTAGTAAATAAAAATAACATTACTCAAGCAGAAGCGAATAAAATTGTTAGCAATTTAAATGGTAATTTAACAGAGGTAACGCCAGAAGCATTGCAACAAGCGTTATTAGATTACTTAGCCAATGAGCAAAGTAAATATAATGCTGATGGTACATTAGCAGCGGTGCGTAAAGAAGATGCATTAACAAATAAAGAATCACTTTTAAGAACAGCAGCACCTGTAACAGGTATTGCTACGCGTGCAGCAACAACTGGTACTGCAACACGCGCATTTGACAGTGAATTGCAACAAGCAGCACAAGGAGAAGCAATTTACTCACCAGGTACTCAAGGACAAAAGCAAAGCTATGCAGGTAACGCGTGGATTTATAGAAGCGGTAACATTAATAACTTTAATGAAAAAGAACCATTAGCAAATGCTAAAGTCTACTTGCAATGGGTAAATGGTAAAGGTTTTGTATCGCCAGTTTATTACACAACAACGAATCCAGACGGTTCATATGTGTTTGACCTTTCGAAAAAATTGGTAGATCCATCAGGTCAAGAACATTCATTCCAATTAGTAGGTGACGGAAAATTTGCTGTGAGAACTTGGGTTGAAAATCCAGATCCAGAAAAATACAATGTTATTAAGCATGGTGACCAAAAATATGGTTTCCATACACGTTTGAGTCGTACGAATGAATCTTGGGACTTTACAGCTGGTGTTAACCGTATTGTTAACGGCCAAGTGCTTCTTCAAGAAGTTCCACGTCAAAATGATTGGTTAATGAAACCTCAAGATCAGTGGACAACAGCGCCCCATTCAGATGGTGTATGGCCAAATGAAGGTCTTTATGGTAAGGTTTCAGGTAATGTATGGTACGAAACAGGAGATCTAAGTGGCTCAGACTCTCGTGCATGGAAAAAAGATTCTTGGGATGTTAACGCAACAGGTGTTAAAGTTGTAGCATCGTATGTAAACGATGAAATAACACGTCAATTTGATACATGGAAAGAAGAAAATAAAGGTTATACTTTAGAAGACTTTAGAGCAGCACAACAAGAAATTGTTAATGCTTACCAAGCAGAGCACGGCGAAGGTTCTCATATTGCTGAAACAGTAGTGGGAACTGTTGAATCAGACGGTTCATACTATATTCCGTTTAGAGGTTTATACGGTGTTAGTGCACAAAATAAAGGTGCTAGAACTTCAGATGAAGAATATGGTCAGTTAGTTGCAGACGCAGATGTTAACCATAAGTCATTAATGCAATGGAATGGTACGCTCGGTCAAAGACATCGTCATATCAACTCTGATTATATGTATATCTCACCGATGATTGATGACTATGCGATTTGGAGTAATAACTACCAAAATAATATGTTTACAACTGCAGATGCAGGACGTGACATTTTCGATGCAGAAATGCTAGCAAGTGCTAACGGAAGAAAACAAAACTTCGCTGCATTAGCACCACAACCAATGCATGATGTATTAGTTTATGACTCTGTAGAAAACTATGCGATTCCGGGAGATACTGTTGAATCAAAATCAGGAGGCCTATTACCATCACGTGAATATCAAATCCAATGGTTTAAAGATGGAGAAGCAATTGGTGATCCTGTAACGAAAGTTTCTAACGTAGACGGTACAATTGGTTCAGTACCAATTACAGTACCTATAGACTTAGATAAGAATGCGATATATACATCAGCAATCTTCCAACCAAACGAAAAAACAACGAATTTATCAGATGCACTTGCAGTAGACTCATTTACAGCTGTTGTTGATCAAAACATTATTCATGAACCAGCATACCCAACAACAGAAGCAACACCAGGTGAAGAAGCAACAGCAACACCAACATTTACTACAAAAAATGGTGAAGCAGTTCAAAATACTGATGTACCATTAGCGACAGAAAACGCATTCCAAATCGATCCTAATGCGACTGATGTACCTAAAGGTGCTAAAATTAACCGAATGACAGGTGAAATTACCTTTGTACCTACGAAAGAACAAGTAGGCGAAATTACAGTACCAGTTGTTGTAACGTATGAAGATGGTACAACTGATACCGTTGAAGCAAAATTCACTGTAAAATCAAATGCAGATAAATATGATCCAAAAGGTAAAGAACAACAAGTAGAGATTGGTAAAGAGCCAAACGCAACAGAGTCAATTGAAAACTTTACAGACTTACCAAAAGGAACAACAGCAGAATTCGAAACACCAGTGGATACAAAAACACCAGGAGCAAAAGATGCGACGGTCGTTGTAACATATCCAGATGGATCAACAGACAAAGTAGATGTGAAAGTGAATGTAGTAGATTCACGTAAAGACGCGGAAAAATATGATCCGAAAGGTCAAGATCAAGAAGTAAAACTTGGTGAAAAACCAGACGCAACAAAGTCAATTAGTAACTTGACAGACTTACCAGAAGAAACAAAAGCAGAATTTGAAACACCAGTGGATACATCAACAGAAGGAGAAAAACCAGCGACAGTCGTTGTAACATATCCAGATGGATCAACAGACAAAGTAGATGTGAAAGTGAATGTAGTAGATTCACGTAAAGACGCGGAAAAATATGATCCGAAAGGTCAAGATCAAGAAGTAAAACTTGGTGAAAAACCAGACGCAACAAAGTCAATTAGTAACTTGACAGACTTACCAGAAGAAACAAAAGCAGAATTTGAAACACCAGTGGATACATCAACAGAAGGAGAAAAACCAGCGACAGTCGTTGTAACATATCCAGATGGAACAACAGACGAAGTACCTGTGAAAGTGAACGTAGTAGATTCACGTACAGACGCGGAAAAATATAATCCAGAAGGTCAAGGTCAAACAGTAGAGAAAGGCAGTACGCCAGACGCAAAAGACTCAATTAGTAACTTGAAAGACTTACCAGAAGGAACAAAAGCAGAATTTGAAACACCAGTGGATACGTCAACAGTAGGAGAAAAACCAGCGAAGGTTGTTGTAACATATCCAGATGGATCAAAAGATACAGTAGATGTAAAAGTTACAGTAAAAGAAAAATTAACAGATGCAGATAAGTATAATCCAGAAGGTCAAGATCAAACAGTAGAGAAAGGCAGTACGCCAGACGCAAAAGACTCAATTAGTAACTTGAAAGACTTACCAGAAGAAACAAAAGCAGAATTTGAAACACCAGTGGATACGTCAACAGTAGGAGAAAAACCAGCGAAAGTTGTTGTAACATATCCAGATGGATCAAAAGATACAGTAGATGTAAAAGTTACAGTAAAAGAAAAATTAACAGATGCAGATAAGTATAATCCAGAAGGTCAAGATCAAGCGGTAGAGAAAGGCAGCACGCCAAAAGCAGAAGACTCAATTAGTAACTTGAAAGACTTACCAGAAGGAACAAAAGCAGAATTTGAAACACCAGTAGATACATCAACAGTAGGAGAAAAACCAGCGAAAGTTGTTGTAACATATCCAGATGGATCAAAAGATACAGTAGATGTAAAAGTTACAGTAAAAGAAAAATTAACAGATGCAGATAAGTATAATCCAGAAGGTCAAGATCAAGCGGTAGAGAAAGGCAGTACGCCAAAAGCAGAAGACTCAATTAGTAACTTGAAAGACTTACCAGAAGGAACAAAAGTAGAATTTGAAACACCAGTGGATACGTCAACAGTAGGAGAAAAACCAGCGAAAGTTGTTGTAACATATCCAGATGGATCAAAAGATACAGTAGATGTAACAGTAACAGTAACAGATACAATGGCACCAGATGCGCCGATGATTAATCCAGTACAACCGGGAGATAAGGCGATCTCAGGAACAGCAAAACCAAATGAAAAAGTAGATGTTACATTACCAGATGGAACAGTAATAAAAGATGTACCGGTAGACAAAGAAGGTAACTGGACAGTGGAAGTACCAGAAGGTACAACATTGAAAGAAGGCGACAAAGTCACAGCAGTGGCGAAAGATGCCAATGGCAACACATCAAAAGAAACGACAGTAACAGTAACAGATACAATGGCACCAGATGCGCCGATGATTAATCCAGTACAACCGGGAGATAAGACAATCTCAGGAACAGCAGAACCAAATGGCAAAGTAGATGTTACATTACCAGATGGAACAGTAATAAAAGATGTACCGGTAGACAAAGAAGGTAACTGGACAGTGGAAGTACCAGAAGGTACAACATTGAAAGAAGGCGACAAAGTCACAGCAGTGGCGAAAGATGCCAATGGCAACACATCAAAAGAAACGACAGTAACAGTAACAGATACAATGGCACCAGATGCGCCGATGATTAATCCAGTACAACCGGGAGATAAGACAATCTCAGGAACAGCAGAACCAAATGGCAAAGTAGATGTTACATTACCAGATGGAACAGTAATAAAAGATGTACCGGTAGACAAAGAAGGTAACTGGACAGTGGAAGTACCAGAAGGTACAACATTGAAAGAAGGCGACAAAGTCACAGCAGTGGCGAAAGATGCCAATGGCAATACATCAAAAGAAACGACAGTAACAGTAACAGATACAATGGCACCAGATGCGCCAATGATTAATCCAGTACAACCGGGAGATAAGACAATCTCAGGAACAGCAGAACCAAATGGCAAAGTAGATGTTACATTACCAGATGGAACAGTAATAAAAGATGTACCGGTAGACAAAGAAGGTAACTGGACAGTGGAAGTACCAGAAGGTACAACATTGAAAGAAGGCGACAAAGTCACAGCAGTGGCGAAAGATGCCAATGGCAACACATCAAAAGAAACGACAGTAACAGTAACAGATACAATGGCACCAGATGCGCCGATGATTAATCCAGTACAACCGGGAGATAAGACAATCTCAGGAACAGCAGAACCAAATGGCAAAGTAGATGTTACATTACCAGATGGAACAGTAATAAAAGATGTACCGGTAGACAAAGAAGGTAACTGGACAGTGGAAGTACCAGAAGGTACAACATTGAAAGAAGGCGACAAAGTCACAGCAGTGGCGAAAGATGCCAATGGCAACACATCAAAAGAAACGACAGTAACAGTAACAGATACAATGGCACCAGATGCGCCGATGATTAATCCAGTACAACCGGGAGATAAGACAATCTCAGGAACAGCAGAACCAAATGGCAAAGTA